>CAMDWA010000010.1 GCA_945877855.1 Thermoflexus hugenholtzii JAD2
GCGTGGTTGAGCTAGGTTTCACCTTTTTTTACTTGTTTTCATCTTTTTTTGCTCAAGTTTTTGCCCTTGAGCCGATATGCTGTTTTTCAGTGCATTCGCCTATCTCTTTTGATGTCAGATTGTCTTGCGCTGGAAGTGCCAAACTCCAGATTCCCGCTTTCGCGGGAATGACGAGGCGACTTTTGAACAGCCTTGCCGCGAACGCGGAGACCCATAACGATGCAGGCAAAAATGGGATAATCACCTCAAATTTATGCCCGCTGAGTTATGGATTCCCGCTTTCGCGGGAATGACAGGTTAAGCTGCGGGCTTACACCACCATGCGTACCCCCCAAGAAATGATTGCTTATGCGCTAGAGATCGATCAAGCGCTACTGCCTTTCGCCCCGGCCCTATTGGCCGACCTTGAAGAACTCGGCAGCGATGCCGAGCGCATTGTGACGATCTTAAAATCGCTCAACCTGCCAACCTCGGCGCGGGTGATTGACCTCGGCTGCGGCAAAGGCGCGGTCAGCATCAAGATCGCGCAAGAATTGGGGTTACAGGTGCTGGGCATCGATCTATTCGCCCCCTTCATCGATCATTGCCGCGCCCAAGCCGCCAGCGCGGGGGTGGCCGACCGCTGCCATTTTCGTTGCGCCGATGTGTTATCGGCCCATGAGGTTGAAGTCGGCGAGGTCGCCGCTGGCGAAGTCGCCATTATGGGTGCGCTGGGGGATGTGTTAGGCCCACCCGATCAAAGCGTCGGCGTGGTGCGAAAGTATGTGCGCCCGTCAGGGTATATGCTCATCAGCGACGGGTATCTCAAAGACAACAGCACCGCCATGATCGCCGGTTTTGAAAATTACAAACAACGCGCCGAAACCCTGAGCTGTCTTACGGCCCACGGCGATGTTTTGATCGAAGAGTTTGTCGAAACGCCAGCATCAGCGGATGAAGAAGATGAAGAAAGCGATTTGATCCTCAGCCGCGCTCAATCGCTGGCACAGCAACACCCCCATTTTGCCAAGGCCTTGCTCGATTTTGCCCAAGAACAACGCAATGAAAATGTTTTCCTCAACAATAATTTCGTCTCGGCAATTTGGCTTTTACGGCGCGCCCTTACCTAACCGCTCATCGCTGGGGAAAGCCCGTGAATTTCACGGTCTAAAAATTTAAAACGCGCTAAAGCGCGTTCGCCGCACGCTTAATGCGTTTTAACGCATTTGTTTGTTTCAGACCGTGAATTCATTCACGGGCAGGCAATCGCAAATTGGCGAAGGTGTTGAGGTCAACACGCGGGTTTAAATACACCATCTTAAAGCCGCGCATATGCTCGACAAATTCGGGTTTAAAGTCGAGGGCACTATACGTGCCATCCAGCAGCGCCAATTTATCGTGGGCTGGCTCAAACAATTGCGCCACCAGCGTATCGCTGGCGCTCACAGTCAGGGCATTGGCATTGTGCGGCAACACCGTGCCAATGGGGTTGGTGACATAGGTTTGCACGGTTTTAATCGCCGCCGCCTGCATGGCCTTGACAAAACCAAACGACTTGATCAACGCCATCGCCGCGCCCATCGGTTGGCGCGCCAACATACGCACATCGCCGCGCATCAATGGCTGTCCGCTTGCGGCATCCTCAAATTCAAATTGCAGCCGGTCGGCGGCATAATGAAAGACCGAACGCGCCAAACGCGGCGCAAGCCCCAAAACTTCGCGGTTATAGGCCACCACATTGGGCGTGTTGTTCCACAAACCATGACACAATTGGCTAGCGCCCGGCGTGTTGAGCAAAAAATTGAGCACGGCAAAGGCCCCATCCCGCACCGCCGCCACTGGCTTGGGGGTGACATAAAACGACACTTGCATTTCGGTGTGCGCCCCATGGCTGGCCTGTGGCTCGTCTACCGCCCACACTGCCATCAGGGCACGGCCCGATTGGGTTTGGGCGGGCAATACATGTTCGTGCTGCAATAATTTTTTCACTGAGGCCAAATCAGCCGTGCCGCCAATCAGCACGGCGTGACCGTCATAAACATGGTAAGGTGTCGGTTGGGGGCCGGTGCTGGTTTGCACGGCTTCGGCGCTGAGTGGGTAGCGTTGGAAGATGGGATGTGCATTGGGCATAGTGGGGTTATCTTACAATATGCCAAAAACGCCTCAAATTTTTCTCATGAAGATCACGGCTTAAGCGCGTATAATTTTGCAACAAAACGAGATGGAAGCAAATCAACAGAACACCCCAGCAGTGACAGCGACTGCTGACCCGACAATTTTGGAAACACAGGCGCGAGATGCCTTGCGCAAGGTTTACGACCCCGAATTGGGCATGAGCGTGATCGAGCTTGGCCTCATTCGCAAATTTGACTGGCGACCGAACGAAGTGGATGTAACCATGATTTTGACCACGCCCTTTTGCCCGTATGGGCCGGCCATGATCGAGCAAGTGAAACAAGCCACGCAAGAAAGCACGATGCTGGTGACCAAAGTGCAGCTTGGGCTAGAGATGTGGGAGCCGAGCATGATGGAAGATCAAGCCGCCGCCAATTGGGGTTTATATTACTAACACACGGTGCACAACCTTGAGATTATTTCTTTAAATGCGCTGGGCATTGTGAATAATAGCCAAGATGAAAGTCGTCATCCCGACACGAAGTGAGGGATCCCTAACGCGAATCAGCTATCAAAGTGTTGTCAGGTATGGCTCGACTTTGATATGCCTGTGTTACAGTCGGTTTGATTTATGTTTCAGGGATCCCTCACTCCGTGTCGGGATGACGACTTCCACTTTTGCTGCTATTGAAAATATTTCGTAACGTGAGTTATTAAAAAACGGGTTTCATTTAGAAACCCGTTTTTTTGTATCCCCAAAAAGACACCGTGCTTGCGGCCAAAACCTATTTTTTAACGCCGTCCGCCGGGCTTGTTACCGCCCAACATACCGCCCATGGCCCGCATCCGCGGGTTGCTTTGCAACGACTTCATCATTTTTTGCGAATCTTTAAATTGCTTCATCAAGTCGTTGATTTGCTCGACGCTGGTGCCGCTGCCTTTGGCGATGCGCCGCCGCCGCGAACCATCGAGCAGGTCGGGGTTGCGGCGCTCTTTGCGCGTCATCGATGACACAATCGCCTCGATGGTTTTCATTTGTTTGTCGGTGTGTTCGGGCGACATGTCTTTGCTGACTTTGTCAAAGCCCGGGATCATCTTGAGCAGGTCATGCAAGGGGCCAAGCTTTTTAATTTGCTTGATCTGACCAAGGAAATCCTCTAAATCAAACTTGCCCTCCATCATGCGCTTGGCCGATTTCTCCATCTCCTTCTCGTCCAATTCGCCCTGCCCTGCCGTCATCTTTTCGATCAACGATAGCATATCGCCCATGCCCAAAATGCGCGAGGCGAGACGGTCGGGGTGAAATTCTTCGAAGGCGTCGGGTTTTTCGCCTTGGGCCAAAAACTTAATCGGCACACCCGTCGTCGCCCGCATCGAAATGGCCGCCCCGCCCCGCGCATCACCATCGACTTTGGTCAAAATGAGGCCGGTAATTTGCACCTTCTGGTTAAAAGCATCGGCGATCTTGACGGCTTCTTGACCAGTCATCGAGTCGGCCACCAGCAACACCTCTTGTGGGCTGAGGCGGCGGCGAATTTCGGCGATTTCGCCCATCATGTTCTCATCAATCTGCAAACGACCGGCAGTGTCGAGAATGACGATGTCGCGGGCGGTGCGAATGGCGACATCGATGGCATGGGCGCAGATATCGGGCGGGCGCACTTTGTTGCCCTCAGAATGCACCGGAATGCTGAGTTGTTTGCCCAACACCTCGAGTTGGGTAATGGCGGCGGGGCGATAGGTATCGGCAGCAACCAACAAGGGCTTGCGGCCTTTTTTGCGCAAATAGAGCGCTAGCTTGGCGGCAGTGGCGGTTTTGCCCGCACCCTGCAACCCCACCAGCATCACCACATGCGGGGCGGGGCCGCCCAATTCGAGTTTACCGCCTTCGCCCAAGGTCTTGAGCAATTCTTCGTGCACAATTTTGACGACGGCTTGGCCGGGGGTCAGGCTTTTATGCACCTCGGCCCCGATGGCACGTTCACGCACCCGTGCCAAAAATTCTTTGACGATTTTAAAGTTGACATCGGCCTCAAGCAAGGCTTGCCGCACTTCGCGCAGTGCCGCGTCAACGTCTTGCTCGTTTAAAAAGCCGCGTTTGTTGAGTTTATCAAATACCGCCTGTAAGCGGTCAGTTAGGGTTTGAAACATAATAAAAGTAGGGGAAGCCGTGAGCCATGAGCCGTGAGCCATGAGCCTTGACTCACAGTTCAAAGCTCATGGCTCATGGCTCACGGCTCAAAGCTTTACAACCACCCGCCCACGAATTTGGCCTTGTAAAATGGCATCAATTTTGGGGCCAAGGCCGTGCAGGTCAACTTCATCGACGATGCTTTCGAGGTTGATGGGTTTCCAGTCGGCGGCCATTTTGCCCCAAATGGCGGTACGCTCTGGCATCGGCAACATGCCCGAATCTGAGCCAGCCAAGACCACGCCGCGCAAAATGAAGGGGAAGACGGTGGTATGTAATTCGACTGAGGCCACATTGCCACAAGCAGCCACACAGCCATGCGCTTTGGTTGATTTGATCGCCACCGATAGCATATCGCCGCCCACCGTATCAACCACCCCCGCCCAGCGCTCTTTGAGCATGGGGCGACTGTTGTCGCTGATGGCTTTACGATCCACCACGCTGGTCGCGCCGATGCTTTTTAGCCAATCGCTCTGGTCGAGCTTGCCGGTGGCAGCCACGACATTAAAACCCAATTTGGCTAAGATCATGACCGAGAGACAGCCGACGCCGCCAGTTGCGCCCGTCACCAACACCTCGCCTTTGCTGGGGGCCACGCCGTGCGCCAACAAAATATCGACGCTGATGCCCGCTGTCAACCCTGCCGTGCCATAAATCATGCTTTCGCGCAGGCTGAGGCCAGCCGGTTTCTTAATTACCCACGCCGATGGCACGCGAATGTATTGCCCAAAACCGCCCGCCGTGTTCATGCCGAGGTCGTAGCTGGTCACGATTACCTCGTCGCCGGGTTGTAAATCGGGGTTGCTTGAGCTTTCGACCACGCCTGCGGCATCGATGCCGGGGGTGTGGGGGTAATTGCGGGTCACGCCTTTATTGCCACTGGCAGATAAAGCGTCTTTATAATTGAGGGAGGAATAGTGAACGCGAATGAGCGTATCATTGGCTGGCAGCGCCGCCAGATCGCGCTGAACAACCGCACGGGTAAAGGTTTTATCGAGCTGTTCTGTAATGAGCAAGGCGTTAAACATACCCGCTATTATCGCAGGGGGTGGATAGTAGATAGTGATAGTTGATAGTCATAGTAATCGAACTATCACTATCTACTATCCACTATCTACTATCCTATATCCACTCTCCTACAAACGCATCCGCGCCGCTTGCGCGTGGGCATTCAGCCCCTCGGCCTCGGCCAGCTTGACCGCGATGGGCGAAAGTTGGCGGGCAGTGTCAGAATCGAGCGCGATGACATTCATGACGCGCATAAAGTCGAGCACATTGCATGGCGGGGTAAAGCGAGCCGTGCCGCCGGTAGGCATAACATGGCTGGGGCCAGCGCAATAATCGCCCAGCACCTCAAATGATTGCTCACCGACAAAAATGCCACCCGCATGGCGAATTTTGCCGACCCACGCCCAAGGCTCACGCACCGACAAACACAAATGCTCTGGCGCATAATTATCGGCAAAAGCCACCGCCTCAAGCAAATCTTCAGTGATAATCGCGCCGCTGCGGTTCGCCAACGAGTCACGAATATCGGCGGCATTGATGGGCGAAATCTGCTCGATGGCTTTTAATTGCTCGGTCACTTGTTTCTTTACTTTATTGGCCAACGATTTTGAGGGCGTTAGCAAAATAGCGCTGCCGCCGGTGTGTTCGGCCTGCGCCAGCAAATCGGCGGCGATCCACACTGGGTTGGCGCTGTCGTCAGCCACAATCACCGTCTCGGTCGGGCCGGGCAGTGCATCGATGCCAACCGTGCCAAAGACTTGGCGTTTCGCCAACACGACAAAGGTGTTGCCCGGGCCAAAAATCTTATCGACCCGCTCAATACTATCCGTGCCATAGGCCATTGCGCCAATGGCCTGCACCCCGCCGATGGCAAACACCGAATCGACATCGGCGACGGCGGCGGCGGCCAACACCACTGGGTGTGGCAGATGGCTACCGCGCATGGGCGGTGAGCACAACACAATATCATCGACCCCCGCCGCCCGCGCCACCAAGGCCGTCATCAACACGGTCGAGGCCAAGGGGGCGCTGCCGCCCGGCACATAAATCCCCACCCGTTCAAGTGGGCGAATGACTTGACCCAACACGCCGCCCATCTCGGTATTCCACCACGATTTAGCAGGATGATGCAAGTGAAAGCCCTCGATGCGCTCGGCGGCGCGTTCGAGGGCTGCACCCACTTCGCTATCAATTTTGTCAAACGACGCGGCAATATCTTCTTCGCTCACTTGCAATTGCTCGGCGCTGATCTCGGCACCATCTAATAATTTGGACCAATGCAAGAGGGCATCATCGCCACGTTGGCGCACATCACGCAAAATTCGGCGCACCACTTCTTCGGGGTGCAAATCTTCGCCAAAGGTGGCGCGGGTGCGCTGGCGCATCGTTTCGGTAATGGGGAATTCGTCGAGCACATGCCGCTTAAGCAGTGTGGCCTGTGCTTCTTCGATCTGATCGACGTTGAAAATTTTGAGCATGAATTCGCATCATACCCGAAAATAGTTGATAGTTAAGTGTTAATAGTTGAGAGTTGAGTGTGTTTTACTCTCAACTCTCAACTATTAACTCTCAACTCACATCTAGCGTTTGTAGCCTACGGTTTTGCAATTGGCGCAGGCTGCCTTGGTATAGCGGGCATAAGTTACAGTTGCACATGGGTTATAGGTGCTGCGATAGACGGTGCGGGGTTGGTAGTGCACATAGTTAGGCGCATTGGCTGCCGAATAGGTATTTGGATATCGCACATAGGTTGTCGGGTGATACACATCGGCATAATGCACTTGGGTCGTGTCAACGACATAATGGTTATTTCGCACATAATAGTTGTGTTGCACGGTATACACATGGTTCACATCTTGATAATGATCGACCTGATAGGTGTAATTGAGGGTCTTGGCCGGTTCTTGCACCACTTTGGATTGCACTGGCGCGGTACCGCCACCGGCGCTACCACCGGCTGCCGCCGCAGTATTGGCCGATAGCACCAAGGCCGCAAATGCCAGCGCCAAAGCCTGCATCACACTTAAAATTTTTATTTTCATTTGTAATACTCCTGTCGACACAGACAGGTCGTCTTTTTAGCTATGCCCATTGCAAAGCTTCGCCACATGTATGGCAATGCAATACAGTGGATGCATAGGCAAAGATGACATGCCAATATGCCTCTTTTAAAAAGTTGGGTTAGTTAGAACTCAGGGCTTGCAAGCGTTGTTCACGAAACACGTAAACATTAATGAATGTGGTGAGCGAACATGTTAGGGGCAATGCACAAAATGAGGATAAGCTTATTTTATCAATCATGCCTCGAAATAAAATCAGCCCATAGCCTTTATTTCATGCTATTTCGAGCATATTACGAGTTATGGCGCTATCGGCCTGAAGGCCGAGAATTAACCGGCTAATGGTTTGCACGCGGGTCAAGCGCACTGCGCAGGCCATCACCAATGTAATTAAACGCAAGCGCACATAAAAAGACAGGAATACTGGGGATGAGTGGCAGCCAACCCACCTTGAGCACATCGCTATTGGCCTGCGACAAAATATTGCCCAAAGTTGGGGTTGGCTCGGTAATGCCAACCCCAAGAAAACTAAGCGCGGTTTCGGTGCTAAGCGCACCCGCCAAGCCAAGACCAAAAGCCACAATTAAGGGCGGCATGGCATTGGGAACAACATGCTTAAGCATAATACGCCAAGGCGAGCCGCCCAAAGCACGGGTGGCTTCAATATAGTCACGCTCGCGCACGCTTAACACTTGCCCGCGCATCAAACGCGCTGCGCCCGTCCATCCCAACAATACCAGCACCAAAATCGTGGCGGCCACGACCCGGGCATAGCGCTCTTCGAGCAATAACAAGGCCCCAATTGGGGCCGTAACAAAGCTGGGGAATGGAATAAGACGCGGATCGGCAATAACGATGGCGGAAAGGATGAGCAAAATGGGAAAATCGGGCAATAAGGCCACAATTTCGAGAAAACGACTGAGCACAGTATCGATTTTGCCGCGAAAATAACCGGCTATGGTGCCAAACAACCCGCCAATCAGCAAACTCAGCACGGTGGTGCTAATGGCGACAAACAACGTCACGCGGGTTCCATAAAGCACCCGTGTAAACAAGTCGCGCCCTAGGCGATCGGTGCCGAAGATGTGAAACCGCCCGTCGGCTTGGTCAAAAGACAAGGGCAGTTGAAAAGTATTGCCGAGATTAATCTCATCGCGCTCGAATGGCGACAAAAATGGCACCAACAGCGCAAGCAACAAGATGATAAAGATCACCCACAATGAGATCATGCCCATGCGATGTTTGCGAAAACGCGCCGCCACAAGCTGCCATTGGCTCATATTATTACGATTGGCGATTCTCAAATCCCCAGCTTTGGGTTTTGATTGAAGTGGCGAGGCCACTGGGGCTGGCTTGGTGTAGGTGTTTGCCATGATACTAGCTTAGTCGAATACGTGGATCAACAATGGTGTATAAAATGTCGGCGAGCAACACAGCAATTAAGAATAATACTGCGCCAATCCAAAAAATTGCCATCGATACGGGATAATCTGCGGCCAACAACGAGCCGAGAAATAAACGCCCCACCCCCGGCCAACTAAAAACACTTTCGGTTACAACCGCCCCGCCAAACAAACCGGGAATAATACCGACAATAAGCGTAATAAATGGGATAAGGGCATTACGCAAGGCATGGCGCAGCACGACAAGCCGCTCGGTTGCGCCTTTGCTGCGGGCGGTGCGCACATAGTCTTGGCGCAACACTTCAAGCATACTGGCGCGAATGAAACGACTCCAGCCAGCCAAACTGACAAACATCAACACCCCAGCCGGCAAAATAATATGCCAAAGTCGGTCAAATGCACTACCAGCCACAATATTGCCAATCAGGGGCATGGTGCGGTCAGTCGGCGAAATATCGCCATCAAAAAATAAATAGGGCAAACCCCATTCTTTAAATGCCAAACCAAACAACAAAATAAACATGATGCCCCAAAACAAGGTGGGCAATGATGCACCTAAAAAGGTGATGTTGGTGGCAATGTAATCAAATTTTGAATCTTGTTTATAGGCAGAATAAATACCAATCGGAATTGCAAACAAAAGTGCCAAAAATGTAGCAAGCCCTTGCAATTGCAAGGTTGGCCCAACACGGCTGGCCAGCAAGAGACTAACGGGGCGCTCTTTTAGCATCACCCGCGACTTGCCAAAATCACCATTCAAAATACCGCGTGAGCTTTCTCGTCCGGTCAAGTTGCTTAAATAAACTGGGCGTATACAGTTGCTTTTGACGACAGTGCCGTCGGGGTAGACCAAATTGGCTTCGCCTTCGCGCAAACAGCCCACTTGGGTATTGGCAAAGAATACGTTACCGCCAATATTAATTGGGCCGGTGGGCCAACCGATGAGCCATCGGGAAAACCGCACCGGCAATGTTAAATCTAGCTCGTAGCTCTGTAATAATCGGTCAATATCCGCTTCGTTTAGTTGTTTATCGTTATCTTGTTGCTGTAACAGCAAAAAATCAAGCGGGCCGCCGGGCGCAATATATAACAAACCATACGTAATAAATGAAATCGTTAACAGCACCAATGCAGCATAAAACAAACGGCGAATAAGAAAATTGACCATAGGAATTACGAATTACGAATTACGAATTACGAATTACGATCAATTCGTAATTTGTAATTCGTAATTCGTAATTATTTATTTGACGTTCAAGTTAAAGTCGATGTGTTCCCAGGTGGCGCTGGCGAGGCTTTCGGCGGCAATCTTGCCTTCTTTGGCGGCTTTCAATACCACTTCGGCTTCTGAACCACCACCCAAAGTCTCTGACCCAACGATATCGACCGTGCCTTGCAACAAAGCAGCCACAGCGGCATTGGTATCACCAAAGAATTGGATGATGATGCGCTTGAGTTTTGGCTTGTCGCCGGTGTAATTGGGGTTGACATCAAAGGTCATGCTCTTGCCTTTTTCCCACTTGCTCAAAATAAATGGGCCAGTACCGAGCGGTGTTTCGGCAATTTCGGGCAAACTCTTAAAGTCTTTCGTGGCAACATCAGCCAATTTCTTGCCCTTATATGGGCCTTCGCTCTTAATTTCTTGATGGCTAGGATAAGACCCAAAACCAGCCAAATAATAGGTGGGCGGGGTATACCCCGGCACATACGTAATAATTTGGGTGGTGTCATCAACGGCCTCAAACTTGGCGGTGCGGTCACAGGTGAAATAGCTCACCGCGCCGCTATCTTTGGCGCAAGTCACTTTATAGCCCAATTCAGCATCAGCCTTTTTCACAGGTTGACCATCGCTCCACTTATCGGCTTTACCCTTTACCGTAATGGTGAGTTGTGGAATCTTTGAATCGGCTTTGAAATCGACCACCTCGAATTTGGCGTTTTTCACTTGTTGAAGTTTCACTTCTGCGCCTTTTTCGTCCACCAATTTGCCGCCTTTCACGGTTACAAGGGTGCCGTTGGCATCAACCAATGTGTCACCCTCTTTCACGGTCACTTCGTTCAACTTCGCACCGCCGTTTTCGATGGTGGGGAATTTGTTGTCGGCGTAACCGACCGGTTGAAAGCCATAGTCATATTGAGTGACGCTATAACCCAACAACCGCCCAGCATTACGTTGCACAGCAAGGCTTGTCACCAAACCAGACATCGTGTCTGGCTCTTGGGTAAAGGCCAACACAGCAGTGTCTTTGCCCGGAATCTCCCATTTTTCTGACCCAACGGTATAGTATTCGGTGGTGTTAAATTTCACACCCTTCAAATTCTTGTTAAAACCGCCGGTCTCGGCACGTTGAAACAAGGGCAGACTCGGCATATCCTTGGTAAATTCTTCTTGTGCAATTGAATATTGCTTCTTACGCTCGTCCAAGCTCAGCGTATTATTCCCAGCTTTGATCGCATTGCTGGCTTTTTCGTTACACCAGCCCATGGTATTTTGCCCAGCCGTCACCTTGGGTGGGCGAGGAATTTGATCACAAGCATACAATGTCACACCTGGTGGTTCAGGTTGCCCAACCCAGGCAAAACCAATCACATCAAAATCACGGTTGCGCAGGTTGCTGCTCAAGGCAACCGGGCTATAAAATGGCTGAATTTCAACGCCACAGGCTTCCATTTGGCGCGTCCACACGGTGCCCCATGTTTGGCGGAATTGGGCATTGGTGGTATAAAAACGCAAGGTCAATTGTTGACCTTTGTCATTTTTACGAAACTTATCTTTTTCGCCTTTCTTCCAGCCTGCTGCGTCTAACAATTCACCCGCTTTTTTCAAATCGAAGGGATATTGCACCAAATTGGCATTGTCTTTGGCATAAAACGGCGAATCTTTGACAATAAAGGTATCCATTCGCAATTTGGCGCGATCGGCATCGGGCAGCGCAGGGAATGAAGCCTTGATCAAACTATCACGATCGGTGCAATAAGCCACAGCCTGCCGCACCTTGGTATCGCCCAAAATTGGGTGAACCGTGGTCCAATCTTCTTTAGGGACAGCAGTCGCGGCAGGGGCAGCCGTGGCTTGTGGCGCAGCAGTGCCCGGCACAATCACCGTTTGAATGACTGGCGGCGCTTGCACAACCACCGTTTGCACAACAGGTGTGCCTTGTGGGCCACACGCAGATAGGGTAATGGCAGTTGCGACCGCCAACCCAGCAATATGGGGGGATTTTGGGGTTTTCATATTTTCTCCTTTGATGTTAATCATTGATAACATATACAAATATCATAAAACAACTAACTATTAATCCTTGTATTTTTTTTAACAATGACTATGCTGTAATTAGCAAAAAATGAAATACGATTATATGAGATAAAACAAGCTCTATGCGAAAAGAAATTTAAAAATAGCAAATTTATGACCACGCCACAAACACCTAGCCCATCATTTCACGGAGCCAAACTCGATTTTAGTCGTGATATGAGTTATGCCAACTACCTTGATCTTAATGCGATTCTAAACGCCCAACACCCGATTAGCGACGCCCATGATGAAGTTTTATTCATCATCCAACATCAAACCAGCGAATTGTGGATGAAATTGATGTTGCATGAGCTACAAGCCGCCCGCGTTTGCCTAAAACATGATGATCTACAACCGGCATTTAAGATGTCGGCACGGGTGTCACGCATTATGGAACAACTGTTACGTGCATGGGACGTGCTAGCGACCATGACCCCGAGCGAATATTCGACATTTCGGCATCATCTCGGCAATTCATCGGGGTTTCAGTCCTATCAATATCGCATCATCGAATTTGTATGTGGCAACAAAAATGCACTGATGCTACGCCCCCATTCGCATCACCCGCCTACAGTCGCGTTGCTCGAAAAAGAACTCAACACACCCTCCATTTACGACGAAACCCTGCGGCTTTTGGCGCGGCGCGGGTATGAAATCGATGCGCATTTGCTCGAACGCGATTGGACACAGCCATACGAAGCAAATGATTCGGTGGAACGCGCATGGCTCGATATTTATCACAACCCCAAAGAGCATTGGGAGTTATATGAATGGGCCGAGGAATTGGTCGATTTAGAAGACACGTTCCGCCAATGGCGTTTCCGCCACGTCACCACCGTCGAACGCATCATCGGTTTTAAACGTGGCACGGGTGGCACCTCAGGGGTCAATTACCTCAAAAAAATGCTCGATGTGGTGCTTTTTCCTGAGCTTTGGCACGCCCGAACAAACATGTAAACATTTTGGCAATACCTTCGCCAATTTGCGGTTGCCTGCCCATGAACTTCACGGTCTAAACAAACAAATGCGTTAACACGCATTAAGCATGCGGCGAACGTGCTTTAGCGCGTTTGAAATTTTTAGCCCGTGAATTCATTCACGGGCGAGATAGCGAAGGTATTGTTTGGATTTTAGATTTTGGATTCTTCAATCCAAAATCTAAAATCTAAAATACTTAGGCTGTTGTTGTCGCTTGTTCAGAGGTCGTTACAGGCATCGCAGCTTCTACATCCACAATACGGGCCACGCTCGCTACCGTATCATTGCCGCGCAAGCTAATTACCCGTGAGCCGCGTGTAGCGCGGCCAGTCTTAGCCAAATCGGCCACTGCTGCCCGCAACGCCGTGCCATTGGCGCTGATGACGGTAATTTGGTCAGTTTCTTGTAATACCCGTGCCGCTACCAACAAACCGGTCTGGTCTAATTCACCCGCCATTGTGCGCATGCCACTACCGCCACGCCCTTTGGCTGTATATTCTCGCAAATCGGTGCATTTGCCATAACCTTTTTCGGTTACGGTAAACAAATATCCGTTGGGTTCAATCGCCTCCATACCAGCGATATAGTCGCCCTCATGCTTCATACGCATGGCACGCACCCCACCCGCCGAGCGGCCCATTAGGCGCACCAAATGCTCATTAAAACGCAAGGCCTGCCCCTGCGCCGTCACGATAATCAATTCGCCATTGCCTTCAGTCAGTCGGGCATAGGTCAACTCGTCGCCCTCGGCCAAGGTCATACAAATTAAACCGCTGGCGCGAATATTGGCAAAAGCGCTCAAGTTAACGCGCTTAATTTTGCCCTTAATGGTGCACATGGCGATGGTGGGTCGCGCATGGGCGGCTTGGCGTTGCGTCGCTAATTCGCTCGATTCAGTCGCCTCTGTGCCTTCTTCGCCCTCGCCCTCATGCTCATCTACCACGGCCTCGCTGCCATTCTCGACGGCAACCTCATCCTCATCGTTCCACTCTGCCGCCGCAGCCATAATCGCACGCGGCACACGCAATGCCGATGTAATCCGTTCGCCCTCGCTCAATGCGATTAAATTCGTTAAAAAGGTGCCTTTGGCAGTTCGATCCCCTTCAGGAATTTGATAACTCTTGAGCGCGTAAACTTTGCCCTTGTTGCTAAAAAACAGCACGGTATCGTGGGTGCGCGCCGCCAGCAAGAACATCACTTCGTCTTCGCCTTTGGTCGACATGCCATTGGCCCCACGCCCACCCCGCCCTTGAGCGCGATACGCATCGGTCAGCGTTTGCTTAATATAGCCACGTTGTGTCAACGAAATCAAAACATTCTTATCGGGAATGAGTTCTTCGTCTTCAAAGCTTTCGCGTTCATCATGCGCGATGCGCGTGCGGCGCTTATCTCCATATTTATCACGCAATCGTATCGTGTCATCTTTGATGACCTGCAATACCTTTTCTGGATGCCCCAACAAATCTTCAAAATACAAGATTTGATTGCGTATTTCTAAATATTCATCTTCGATACGTTGGCGCTCAAGCGCGGCCAAACGCCGCAATTGCATATCGAGAATGGCTTGCGACTGAATTTCGCTTAACGACAATCGCGACATCAACTCGCCTTTGGCGGCTTCGGCGCTGGCTGCCCCGCGAATAATACGAATGACCTCATCGAGATGCTGCAATGCGATGCGCAACCCTTCGAGAATATGGGCGCGGGCCTTGGCCTTGCGCAATTCAAATTCGGTGCGGCGGCGAATGACCTCGCGGCGATGCTCGATAAAAATCACCAGCGCCCGCTTAAGGCTGAGCAAACGCGGTTGATTATCGACCAAAGCCAAACATTGCACCCCAAAGGTGGTTTGCAAAGCCGTAAATTTATACAAACGGTTTAACACGCGATGGGGTTGAGCGTTGCGCTTCAACTCAATCACCACCCGCATCCCATTGCGATCGCTCTCATCCCGCAAATCGCTAATTTCAGAAATGCGTTCATCACGCACCAATTCGGCAATACGCTCGACCAACAAGGCTTTGTTTACCTGATATGGCAACTCGGTAATGATGATTTGCGAACGGTCGCTACGCGATCCCTTCATATCTTCAATAGTCGCAACACCGCGCATCACAATCCGCCCGCGTCCGGTTCCATAGGCCTGCTGAATCCCTTCGCGCCCAATGACAATACCGCCTGTCGGAAAATCTGGCCCAGTCACAATTTGGGTCAAGTCCTCAACCGTCACATCAATTTCGGGCAAGGGGGCTTCTTTGTGCAGCGGAACCAGTTGCAGACTTTGTGCTTCCAAATATTTATCAATGAGGTAAATCACCGCGTTGCACAATTCGGTTAAATTATGCGGCGGAATGTTGGTTGCCATACCGACAGCGATACCCGATGCGCCATTGAGCAACAAATTGGGCAAAGCCGATGGGATTACTTTGGGTTCTTGGGTCGTGCCGTCGTAGTTATCTTGCCAATCGACCGTATCTTTGTCAAGATCGGCCATCAATTCTTCGGCAATACGCGACATCCGCACTTCGGTATAACGCATAGCGGCGGGTGGATCGCCATCGACACTGCCAAAGTTACCTTGACCATCGACCAATGGATAGCGCAATGAAAAATCTTGCGCCAAACGCACCATTGCGTCATAAACAGAGCCATCACCATGTGGATGGTATTTGCCCAACACATCACCCACCACACGGGCAGATTTGCGGTAAGGCGCACTAGCGCGTGCGCCGGTGCTATCCATCACATATAAAATGCGGCGTTGAACCGGCTTTAAGCCATCCCGCGAATCGGGCAACGCACGCGCAACAATAACGCTCATGGCATAATCAAGATAAGCATTGCGCATTTCGCGGTCAATGTCAATATTCCGAATTAAGCCAAAAGCTGGGTTTAAATTAGGTTCGATGATGGGGCTATCGTTGAGGGGCGGAACCCCATTCTGACTAGCGGCATCGTGCATTTGATCGGGTTGTTCAGCGTCACTCACAGGGGTAAAACTCCGAATTTTTCAAGACCCCTAATTATACCCTTTTCTAATTGGTTATGTTTCGTTTTTAACGCAATATTTTCTCAATAAACAGTGCTCAACTGGAATTTATGGGGTTGATTTTTTTAATTCTAGGGTAATCCTAAAATCCAATGGGTCACCCCGACGCCCTTCGACAAGCTCAGGGTAAACTGCGAGGGGTCTTTGCGGTAAATCAGCACGATGATTAAGTTTACGCAAAGATTCCTCGCTTCGCGTCGGAATGACCCATCAAACTGATTTGTCAACCCCTTGAATTCCAGTTGAACCAATAAATTTTCCTAAATCACTATAGGATCTTTGTGGCAACGCCAATGCTTCAGCAGATTCAATCGCCCCCTAAAATCTGTCATAATCACTATCATGATTCACACTTTCAAACCCTCCCGTTATTACAATACTATTGGATGGCACGAACCCGCTTTGATCATTCATGATGGGGATACCGTCATCACAAGCTGCGTCTGCGCGGCAGGCATGGATGAGCATGAAAAGACCATCACCCAGCGCCCCAACCCAATGAGCGGCCCGTTTTATATCGAGGAGGCACAGCCCGGCGATACGCTGGCCGTAACCTTTGACCGCATTACGCCCAACCGCCCCTTTGGCTGGACGCGCAATGTATTGGCGCAAAATGTGGTAGACCCCGATTATGTGCATGGATTACCCGATCGCACCGCTGGGGTTGGGCGTTGGCGGGCCGATGTGACGGCTGGCACAGCCACCTTAGTCTCGCCAGAAACCAAATTGGGCAACTTAAGTTTGCCACTAAACCCGATGGTGGGCTGCTTTGGGGTTGCGCCAGCACTGGGTCAGGCCATTTCAACCGCGACCTCGGCAGAGCACGGCGGCAATATGGATTACAACGGGTTTGTGGCTGGGGTGACAGTTTATTTTGCGGTGAATGCGCCCGGGGCATTGTTTCATTTGGGCGATGCCCACGCGGTGCAGGGTGATGGCGAAATTTCAGGCACCGGGATTGAAATTTCATCCGAAATTCAATTCACCGTGCGAATATTGAAAGGCGCACGCAATATTTGGCCATGTGGCGAAAACGCCGACTACATTTTCACTTGCGGCAACGCGCGCCCACTCGATCAAGCGCTGCAACACGCCACCACCGAAATGAGCCGTTGGCTGATGGCTGACTATGGCTTAGATGGGGTTGCCGTGGGGCTGTTGATGGGGCAGGCGGTGAAATATGAGATCGGCAATGTCTTCGACCCGGCTTATACGGTTGTGTGCAAAATGCCAAAGAAGATTTTGGCACAATTCGCGCACTAAGGCCATGCAAGAAAAATAAATTTCCGATTTTCCGCCTTTTCTGTAAGCGGCAAGATGATAGTGGAACCGTCATTTCGACGCGAAGCGAGAAATCTTTGCATAAGATACGCTTGTCGCCCTCAATTTACGCAAAGATTTCTCGCTTCGCGTCGAAATGACAGTTGTTACGCAAAAATGACGATTTAACAGGCTGATGCCAGTATTTATTGTTGCTGAACGGCCTAACCCGCCGCCAAGCGCAAAAAATTGGCCAGCATGTCTTTGCCATGCTCGGTCAAAATGCTTTCTGGGTGAAATTGCACGCCAAAAGTTGGGTGGGTTTTATGACGCACCGCCATCAATTCACCATCGGCGGTGTGGGCGGTGGCCTCTAAATCGGCGGGTAATGGCTCGATAACGATGAGCGAATGATAACGGGTGCAGTTGAGTGGGCTGGGCAGGCCAGCAAATAGATCGCGCCCATTATGAAAAACAGGCGACACTTTGCCATGCATCACGCCATTTGGCGCACGCACCACTTGCCCACCAAATACATGCCCCATACATTGCTGACCCAAACACACCCCCAAGATCGGTAGATGCCCACTTAGGCGGCGCAAAATATCATTGCTGATACCGCTGTCTTTATCGGGCGAGCCGGGGCCGGGTGAAATAACGATGGCGCTGGGAGCCAATTGCACAACCTCGTCTACGGTCATTTCGTCATTGCGTATGACGCGCACTTCGGCCCCCAATTCACCAAAATATTGCACAAGGTTATAGGTAAACGAGTCGTAATTATCGATGATCAACAACATTTTTTTTATGGTTAATGGTCAATGGTCAATGGTCAATGATTAATGGTCAATGGTTAATGATCAATGGTCAATGGTCAATGGTTAATGGTCAATGGTTAGTGGTTAATAGTAATATTATGATCATTTATCATTAACCATTAACCATTAACCATTAACCATTAACCACTAACCATTATTCTCCGCTTCTTCAATGGCGACAACGGTGGCACGCATTTTGTTGGCGGTTTCTTCATATTCACCGGTCGGGGTGCTATCGGCAACCACACCACCGGCGGCTTGTAAATAACAGGTGTCACCCAACATCGTGATGGTGCGAATGACGATACAGGTGTCCATATGTCCATTGAACGAAAAATAACCAATTGCACCGCCATATAGCCCACGCCGTTCACCCTCAAGCGCCTCAATGATTTCCATCGTGCGCACTTTGGGTGCACCAGTCAGGGTGCCAGCCGGAAATGTGGCGCGTAATACATCAAATGCATCCAGATTCGGCCAAACTTCGCCTTGTACTTCGCTCACAATGTGTTGCACATGTGAATATTTTTCAATCACCATCAATTCTGGCACTTTGACGCTGCCATATTTGGCGATGCGTCCAATATCGTTACGACCAAGGTCAATCAGCATGACATGCTCGGCCCGTTCTTTGGGGTCATTCAGCAATTCTTCGGCCAAGGCGGCATCTTGGGCGGGGGTCAGCCCGCGTTTGCGTGTGCCAGCAATCGGGCGCACGGTGGCAATGCCATCTTCGTAACGCGCATGTAATTCGGGGGAAGCCCCAATGATGCGAAATTTTTGTTTTTTGGGGATATCATCTAACAACGCCCCAAAATTGAAATAAAACATATAAGGCGATGGGTTAATACGCCGCAATGAACGGTAGATGGTAAATGGGTGCGCGGTGGTGCGCCGCGCCACCCGCCGCGATATTTGCGCTTGAAATGTATCGCCAGCCAAGATGTATTCTTTGGCCCGCTGCACCAATGCCTCATATTCGGCTTGGGTTTTATTTGAACGGGCAGGCGAACATTCTGCGTTGGGATCAGGTGAAAGCGTCGGAATTGGCGCATTCACCCGTGCCACAATGGTTTTAATGCGTGCCACCGCATCTTCATAGGCCGCTTCAACCGTCGTATTGGCGTGAACATGGGCATTGGCGATCAACAATACACGGTGTTTGGCATGGTCAAACACCACCAAAGTATCGGCCAGAAAATAAACTGCCTCTGGAATCCCCAACACATCTTTGGCGGTATTGGGCAGCCGCTCAAATTGCCGCACCACATCATAGCTGGTATAACCGACCAAGCCGCCACAAAAACGCGGCAACCCGGGCAAAGGCACAAATTGATAGCGCTGCATCTCGGTGCGCAACAAATCGAGAAAATCGCCTTGTTTTGGGGGCTGATTAGCCAGCGGTTGCGCCGCAATCGGGGAAATTTCAAGCTTGCCATCGCGCAGCACATGCCGATTTAGCACCTGACCGCGCAAGATGAGGGCTTCACGCAGGCGCACGCCCATGAAGGTATAACGGGCAATATGCTCACCCCCCTCAACACTTTCGAGCAAAAACGCTGGTTCATCTTGCAAAATCCCCGACAATTTAAGAAATAAAGAAACAGGGGTGTCTAAATCGGTGGCCAGTTCGGCAAAAACAGGGATAAGGTTGCCACGCAGACTAAGCGACTTCATCACGTCGATGCTAGGCTGAATATTCAAACGAGACATAATTACACATGCGGTTTCGCCGAAATTACGATGTCTCAGCACTTGCAAATGCTGAGACATCGTAATTTCGACAGTAAATCTTTTAACTCAATAAACTAAACTAAACGCCGTTATTACTTCAACAAAATAATACCCGTATTGGCTGTCATTGAAATCGATTTGGTTAAAACACCAGATTGAGTGCGATATTCACGGTCTAAATCGGCTTTTTTGGTTTCATTTGAAGCATTGACCAACACCACCCCATTTGAAAATGAGCGCATAAAAATACCCGATTTTAATGTTTCGTAGGCTTTTAATGGGGTGCCAAGGGGGATGGTAAAAACCGAATCGCGCCAAATATCGGTACGTCCATTGACATCGAAATACAAATACGTTTGCTTGCCATTTTTGCCCAACAAATAAGATGAGACGGTATACATCAGCCATTGCCGCATTTGGGTATCATCGACCGGGTTAGTGGGGTCGAGGAAAGCCGTGCGCAGCATCACAATCTTATCGCCAAACGAAGTCGAAGCCAACATATCAATATCTTTACGCCAATTGGCCTCACTGCGAAAATCAGTGGTTTTGCTGATCGGCACACGCAAAAAATCACTGACATAAATCCCATCCCCAATTTCAGCCAAAGCGCGGGCTTCATCTTGTCGCGCTGAATACGCGCTACCATCCTTCCAAGCATACCCGCCAATAATCATCAACTTGGTGGGTGGTAATTTCGCTTTAACTGCACGCAACATACCTTCTACCGCATCGCGGCGTTGTTGCTCAGTAAATTCTTTGGTCGTGGTAAAAATAGGGGCGGTTGTTGCGCGAATGAGGTCTTGCCCAACACCATCGAGCAAAATGCCATCATGGCTCGCCCGTTGCACCCGCTCAGCCGCCTGATTCGATAACATCACCCTGACTTCAGTATCACGAATATTGATCAGCGGCTGACGCGTATCACTACTCAGGGCCACCTTTTTATCTTTATCAAACAGCACCAAATTGGGTTTGGTGGCAATTGTGCCCGAGATATCACTTTCAAAGCCAATATGAACGGCTTGATATGCCAACGAAACCGCCTGCGCATTGTTATTTTGTAGCGAAATGGCCGAATCGCCTACCCCAACATCAAGTGTTGCCGAGATTAATTGGGGTGTAGACACATCTTTTGCCCATAAGCCAATTGTGGCGCTGGTATCTTGGGGCATTTTTTTGGCGACTGGGGTGGGTAAACTAGGCGTAGGCGTAATGATAATTGCCGTAGGGGTAATCGTAGACTTTATCACAGGCGGCGTGACAATCGGCACATACGCCACTGGCGATGGAAAAATCTCGACTTGGGGCGGCAACAAGTTAACAGACCCGCAAGCGGTTAGCAATAGAGAGAATACAACATAAAGCGCAAAGAAATGTTTCTTTTGGCTCACCCTGCCATATTTTTTTCTTACTTTATAGGCTTTAATCTGCATTCTTTGTTTTTATTTATTACGACTCATCGATACCGTTTTGGGTATCTTCTCAATAATGAGGGGAGGCTTCAAAAGGTGTAATGCCGAACTCACGATGACTTAAAGTCATCGTGAGTTCGGCGAAAATTTATTTTGCGTTACACCGTTTATAGGTATCGATTAAACACCAAAGGCATCACGCAGTCGATCAAAAAAGCCCTTTTCGCCTTGTTGGGTAGTCACTTCTTTACCCATTGTTTTTGCCAGTTCAAAAAACAACTTTCGTTGATCTGCGCTTAATACTTTAGGGATAGAAACGGTAACAATGACAACTTGATCGCCGCGGCTATTGCGACGCAAATGGGGCACGCCTTTGCCTTTTACCCTAAAAATACTGCCACTTTGAGTTCCCGGGGGAATGGTGAGTTTCTCTTTGCCATCAATCGTCGGGACTTCAATTTCATCACCCAATGCGGCCTGTGCCACATTCACCCCAAGCTCGACAATAATATCTTGTTCTTTGCGTCTAAAAAATGGGTGCGGTGTGACATGCACTTCGACATATAAATTGCCTGGTGGGCCACCATTCACACCGGGTTCGCCTTCGCCATTTAAGCGCACATGCATCCCGTTATCTACCCCTTGCGGAATCGTAACCCGTAAGGTCTTAACGCTGCGAATTTGTTTTTTGCCGCCGCATTGTCGGCAGGGTGACGCAATCACCTCGCCTGTGCCGCCACAGGTGGCGCAGGTCGTGACATTAACAAACGAGCCAAGAATACTTTGTTGCACACGACGTACTTCACCAGTCCCATTACACGTTTTGCAACGGGTGGGCGATGTGCCGGGTTCGCAGCCAGTGGCCGTACAACGCGGGCAGTTTTCGCTGCGCGAGACTTCAATATCTTTCTCAGCGCCAAAAATGGCCTCGACAAAATCCAGCTTCAACTCATATTTCAGGTCAGCGCCACGACGCGGGCTGCGGCGACCTTGTTGTGCGCCCCCTTGCCGTCCGCCAAAACCGCCAAAAAATTCATTGAAGATGTCGTTAATATCAGTCCAGCCTTCAAAGCCTTGCCCACCGCCACCAAAGCCGCCGCCCTGCGCATTATGCCCAAAGCGGTCATATTGTGCACGCTTTTGCTCATCGCTCAAGACTTCATAAGCCTCGTTTATCTCTTTAAATTGGGTCTCGGCTTCGGGGTCTTTGTTGACATCGGGGTGATATTGGCGCGCTAATTTGCGGAATGCCTTTTTTACCTCGTCCCCCGACGCATCTTTGCCCACACCGAGCACCTCATAATAGTCACGTTTGTTTGCCATTACTGTTCTTAATCAACTGCAAATTATGGATACCTAGAAGGGCGAAAATAGAGGAAATGCCAATTGCACCATTGCGGGTCAAGCGATGCTTGACCCGCAATGGTGCAATTGGCGAAACCACGTTTTCTGCACCCTTAGCTCTTCGACTCGCGAAATTCGCCATCCACCACATCGTCAGCAGGAGGTGGGGTTCCGCCCTTATCGGGGGCTGCGCCCGCTTCAGCGCCAGCTGCGGCATACATCGCCTCACCTGCTGCCGAAAGCGCATCGCGCAAGCTTTGCGATGCCGCTTTCATTTGCTCGGCATTGTCGCTTGTCATGGCAGCACGCACATCGGCAATCCGCGCTTCAACATTGGCTTTCTTGTCTTCCGGCAACTTATCGCCATTATCCTTGATAAATTTTTCGGCCTGATAAGCAGCGTTATCGGCTTCGTTCTTGGCCTCAATGCCCTCACGGCGGGCCTTATCGGCATCGGCGTTGCGTTGTGCCTCTTGCACCATGCGCTCAATCTCTTCTTTTGCCAACCCAGATGAGGCCTGAATGGTAATGTGAGATGACTTGCCGGTCGCCTTGTCAGAGGCTTTTACATTCAAAATGCCGTTTGCGTCGATATCAAACGTCACCTCAATTTGTGGCACGCCGCGTGGGGCCGGTGGAATGCCATCCAAAATAAACTTGCCCAACGATTTGTTATCACTGGCCATTGGACGTTCACCCTGCACGACTTTAATCTCGACGCTGGTTTGAGCATCGCTGGCGGTGCTAAACACTTGGCTCTTGCGGGTTGGAATGGTGGTATTGCGCTCGATCAACGACGTAGCCACGCCGCCCAAGGTTTCGATGCTCAGAGTCAACGGGGTGACATCAAGCAACAACAAATCTTTTACTTCGCCACCCAATACACCGGCTTGCAATGCAGCCCCAATCGCCACCACTTCATCGGGGTTGACGGTGCGGTTTGGCTCTTTGCCAAACAACTTGCGGGCCAAATTTTGCACCGCTGGCATACGGGTCATGCCGCCTACCATCACAACCTCATTAACTTTGTTGGTGTCTAAGCCAGCATCTTTCATGGCAATTTGGCATGGGCTAGCGCTACGGGCGATGAGGTCTTCGCACATTTGCTCAAGTTTGCTGCGGGTGAGGCGCACCACCAAGTGCTTGGGGCCACTGGCATCGGCAGTGAGGTATGGGAGGTTAACTTCAGTCTCCATCACTGTCGAAAGCTCGATCTTGGCTTTTTCGGCAGCCTCTTTCAAACGTTGTAGGGCTTGACGATCTTTACCAATATCGATGCCGTTTTCTTTGCGGAACTCATCGATCAACCAGTTCATGACCTTAATATCAAAGTCATCGCCGCCGAGGAATGTATCGCCATTGGTTGCACGCACTTCAAATACGCCATCGCCAATTTCGAGTGCAGTCACGTCGAAGGTACCGCCACCGAGGT
Source organism: Thermoflexus hugenholtzii JAD2 (assembly GCA_945877855.1). Taxonomy (GTDB): domain Bacteria; phylum Chloroflexota; class Anaerolineae; order J036; family Brachytrichaceae; genus AQU-03. The sequence goes on from CAMDWA010000010.1 coordinate 24,082, forward strand.
CATAAACCACAATCACTTCGTCTTTCTTGCGGTCAAGCCCATAGGCCAATGATGATGCGGTTGGTTCATTGATAATACGCTTTACTTCAAGTCCGGCGATCTTACCGGCATCTTTGGTGGCTTGGCGTTGGCTGTCGTTAAAATAGGCTGGCACAGTAATAACCGCTTCTATCACCGATTCACCCAAATAAGCCTCGGCATCGGCCTTGATCTTTTGCAAAATCATGGCGCTAATCTCTTGGGGTGAATATTCTTGCCCACCCAAAATTACGCGGCAATCGCCATTTGGGGCCGCCACAACCTTATATGGCACCATCTTAAGCGCTTTTTGCACTTCGGCATCGGTAAATTTGCGCCCCATAAAACGCTTAATCGAGAAAACCGTATTCTCAGGGTTGGTAACGGCCTGACGCTTTGCGACTTGCCCAACCATGCGCTCACCCGTCTTGGGGTTCACGGCTACAATCGACGGAATTAAACGCGAGCCTTCTGCGCTGGGAATGACCACCGCTTCGCCACCTTCCATCACCGCCACCACACTATTGGTGGTACCTAAGTCAATTCCAATTATCTTTCCCATCTAAATTTAAATTCCTAAAAAATTATGGTCTACGACCTCAAACAAATGATCGCATCAACCCATCACATCTAAAATCCAAAAACAAATCCGCTTGTCTATTAACGGGCGACGCGCACCAAAGCGGGGCGCAATACCTTGTCACCAATCTTATAGCCGCGCTGCAACTCTTCAATAACATTGCCGCTATCAATCCCCTCAGCATCATCTTGGCTAATAGCCTCGTGTTGGGTCGGGTCAAATTTATCATTCGGGTTGGCCGCAATCACTTTCACATGCTCAAACTCCAACACCATCTGCATTTTGCGTTGCACCAGCATCAACCCCGTAATCCAGGTGTTATCCTTCAGCGCTTCGGGCAAATTTTTGGCCGCACGATCAAAATCATCAATGATCGGCAATAAGCGTTTGATCAGATCACTGGTCGCCATCGCACGCAAGCTCGATAATTCTGTCTGCTGGCGGCGCTTATAGTTGGCAAATTCGGCTTGTTGGCGCAACCAGCCATCTAAATTTTCGGCGGCTTTGGCTTGTGAGACCGTTAGCTGTTGTTTCAGCGTTTCAATTTCGGCATTTGCAGCGGCCAATGCCTCTAATGCCGAGGCTTCGGCGGAGGCCGCTTGTGTGTCGTTTTGCATTATTTCTTCGTTGTTTACTCCAGTTCCATTTTTTTCTGAGCTGTCCATCATTTACATCCTCGTAAAACGTATCAATATCCGCGTAAAAATAAACCTTTTTTGTTAGATTAACAATAGAGGCCGATTTATTCGCCATACAAATCGCTCACCATCCCGCTCATTAGCTCAGCAACATAACGCACCGTGCCAATGGCGCGGTCATACGGCATACGGGTTGGGCCTAACACGCCCAATGTGCCAGTGGCAAACCCCTCAGTGCCATAACGCGCCAAAACCATGCTACACGAGCTTAATTCGCGCCAACGCCCCTCGCCACCAATGACCACTTGCACGGTGCCAACTGGCGTATTCACCAAGCTATTCAAAAACGCCGGTGACTCAAAGGCACTCACCAGCGCCCGTGCATCACTTTGGTTTACAAATTCCGGCTCTTGCAAAACGCCGGTCAAACCATCACGCACCACATCTGCCGATTGACGTGCTTCGGCAGACATCAGCTGCACCAAAATACGCACCACCTCGGTCTCCAAATCGCCCAATTCAACCGATTTTGTGCGCACCGTAGCCAAGTCTAGCCCAGCATACTGTCCATTTAAAAACGCAGCAAGTTGGCTGAGGGCGGTTTGATCCATCGGCTCACGCAACACTATCATTTGCTGGCGCACCACCCCGCCCTGCAATACCAATACCAACAACACCAATTTAGGCTGGGTCGAAATTAATTCTAAATGTTTTAAGTAAGGTTGCTCGATTTGCGGAGCGGTGATGAGCGAAGCCCCGCGTGAGGTGCGGGCCAACACCGTCGCGGCCAGTTGCATCCATTGCCCCATTTCTAGCCGCGCTTGGTGAAATTGGTGTCGAATAGTCTTACGTTCATCGAGTGGCAAAGCCACATCACCCAACAACCGCTCAACAAAATAGCGATAGCCTTTATCAGTAGGCATACGTCCGGCTGAGGTATGAGGATGGGTAAGATAGCCTAAATCTTCCAGTGCAGCCATCTCATTGCGAATGGTCGCGCTCGAAAAATCGAGGCCGCTCAACTCAAGAAATGCCTTTGAACTTACGGGTTGGGCGGTCGCAACATAAGTGCGAATCACAATCCCCAAAATAGATTGTTGTCTAAGCGTAAGGTCTGCCATACTTCACCTGCACACATTAGCACTCGAAGTGTTAGACTGCTAATGAGATGCAATTGCAAATGATATCATGCAATTGCATCTCGTCAAGTATTTCAAGCATCGTTTATCTGCTCAATAAATAAGGGTAAACCCAAAGATGTAATGTCGAAATCACTATATGGTTTTTGAAAGCAGGGGCTTTGCCCCTGCTTTCAAAAACCATATAGTGATTTCGACGAAAATTTGTTTTATTTACCCCGTTTTATTAAGGAAATACGTCTACTTGCTTGGGTCAAAACGTTCCATCCATCGATCTGGCGCAATGGTGGGTGTAAAGCCAAATTGCGAATATAGCCCATGTGCATCGCGGGTAGCCAGCGTCCAACGGCGAATATGTTGCAAGTCGGGGTGTGCCATCACGGTTGCCATCAGCCATTTACCCAGCCCATGCCCCTGATGCGCTTCGAGGATAAACACATCGCATAAATAAGCATAGGTCGCGTAGTCGGTAATGACACGCGCCATGCCAACTTGAGTCTCGTTTTCATACACCCCAAAACACAACGAATGTTGTAGCGATTTGGCAATGACCTCACGCGAACGTTGATTGGCCCAATAAGAGCGCGAAAGATAGCCATAAATAACATCGACATCAAGCTTAGCGGGGTCGGTGCTAATGCGGTAAGGTCGGCGTGTCGTTTCCATATATATAAATTGCATTACAGTTGCACCAATGCCGTTGCCCAAGTGAGGCCTGCGCCAAAACTTACCATCAATAACTGATCACCCTGTTTAATGCGCCCTTCGGCAATTGCCTCAGTCATAGCAAGCGGGATCGAAGCCGCCGAGGTGTTGGCATAGCGATCAATAACAATGACAAAACGCGACAGCGGCAGTTGCATCATCTCGGCAGCAGTTTCGATAATGCGCAAATTGGCTTGATGGGGGATGAAATGATCAACATCGGCATAAGTCATACCAGCTTTTGCCAAAACACGGTCGCACGAGGCTTTCACCACACGGGTGGCAAATTTAAATACTTCGCGGCCATTCATCCGTATAAAATGTTCATCATTTTGCAATGTCTCGAGGCTGGGCGGGCGGGCGGAGCCACCGGCAGGCATAATAATGGCTTCAGCCAATGTGCCATCTGAGCCTAATTCAAACGCCCCCACCCCGCCCGCTTGGGTGCTGGCTTGTAACACAACTGCCCCAGCGGCATCACCAAACAACACACAGGTGCTGCGGTCTTTCCAATTGGTGAATCGGCTCAATACTTCGACCCCAATCACCAATACATTGCGATAAGCCCCCGACGCAATAAATTGATGACCGGTCACCAACCCATAAACAAACCCAGTGCAACCAGTGGTTAACACAAAGCCCGGCACATCTTTGGCCCCCAAAGCGTGTTGAACCAGACTCGAAACTGGCGGGGTGAAATGGTCGGGGCTAGAAGTAGCGACAATAATCAAATCAAGCTCGCTTGCGCTGAGGCTAGCTTGCTCTAATGCGCGTTTCGCCGCCGCGACCGACATCGTGCAAGTGGTTTCTTCAGGGGCGGCGATGTGTCTTTCGCGAATTCCACTCCGTTGCACAATCCATTCGTCACTCGTATCAACCAATTTTGCAAGATCGTTGTTCGTCACAACTCGGCTTGGCACATATGCCCCCCACCCTATTATTTTGCTGTTTATCATGGCTATTTAATATCACCTCAATATCTTCTCAATAATTCGAGGCAAATAAAACAATTTTTTGTCGAAATTACATCTTTGTGGTTTCCTCTAATTATTAAGAGGTTATAATTTAGGTGTATAATAACACCTTGTAAATCTATAAGGGCACACGACTGTCCTAAATTTGTCACCTAGACGTGATTGCAACAGCAGTCGCGTTTTTTTATTTTTCGCCCTTATCTCACAAATAACATTAAAAGGATCAAAAAATGTCAACCGAACTCCGAAATTTCTTAGAAATCCCCTATGATGAACTAGAAGATTTAAATTTGGCGGTTAAGGAACAACGCAATAAACGCGTACCGATGGATATCGTCGCTGAGGAACGCTTAAAATATTTGGCTAGCGAAAAGCGTATTAAAGCCGTCACAGTGCTATTCACCGATCTCGAAGGTCGTTTGCACATGTTAGATTATGACAAGAAATTCTTGTTAAAAAACTGGGATAACTTGACATTCGATGGTTCATCGGTGCGTGGGTTTACGATTCAAGCCGAAAGCGACTTGCGCTTGGGCCTCGATTGGCACGCCTTTTATTGGGCTCCGGCTGATGTCTTCGGCCCCGGCAAAGTGCTGGTGTTCGGTGAAATTATTGAAAAAGATGGCAGCGCCTATAGTGCCGACCTGCGCGGACGCCTCAAGGAATTTGCCAACAAATATTACGCCTCGCATGGTTATGTGTTTAACGCAGCCAACGAAATCGAAGGCTTTTTGTTGAAGGGTTTGGACGCTGAGCGCGAATATTACAAGACCGGCAAATTTGAATTTGCCAGCAGCGGCGGTTATTATCATTCACTGCCCAGCGATGCCTTGCGCCAATTTATTGATAGCTCGGCAGAAGTGCAACGTGCGATGGGTTTCCAAAATGAAAAAGATCACCCAGAAGTTGCGCCCGCCCAGTTTGAAATGAACTATAGCTATGGCGAAGTTGTTTCGGGTGCAGATCAAATTCAGCTTTACAAACTGATTTGTCGTCAGGTAGCGGCTCGTATGGGCTACACTGCCAGCTTCCTACCAAAACCAGTGGTGGGTGTCAACGGCAGCGGGATGCACACCAATATGTCGGTGGCCCAAAACGGCAAAAACTTGTTCTGGAACCCACAGGGCGAATTGAAGCTAAGCGATTTTGCATGGGGCATGGTTGATCGCATCTTGTCACACGGCAATGACATTTGCTTGATGTTAAACGCCAGTGTCAATGCCTATCGCCGCCTCGACCCACATTTTGAAGCCCCCAATCAAATCAAAGCCAGTGGTTCAGATCGTGGTTCGATGGTGCGTGTGCCAATCGGTGCCGAAAAAAGCTCACGCTTTGAAGTGCGCTCAGTTGGGCCAGACAGCAACCCCTATATGGTAATGTTGGCTGTATTTAAAACTGGTCTCGAAGGCACAATTGCCGACATCCCCAATTTGCGCCAAGCCGATCGATTCTTACCAGACAATATTTACACCGCAATCGAAAATTTCCGCAATGCCTCATGGGTGACAGAATTATTGGGTGAAGATATTAAAGAGCGCTACGCCTCGCTCAAGCAAGCCAGCGCCGACCGCTGCCCACGTTTGCTCGGCAGCATCGTCAAACAACAAGAAGTGCAGTTCCATCACGAAGTAACCAACCAGTTACTTTGGAATTTGTTCTAAACAACATTACAAACAAAAAAGCCGAGTCTATGACTCGGCTTTTTTTGTTATAGCATAAAGATGCGGTTTTCGCCAATTTCACGATCGCTCCGCAATCGTAGACCAGTAATCTGGCCCCTTGCGGAGCGATAGCGAAATCGGCATTTCCATTACTATCGCGTCACTTCGGTAAACGTAAAGGTTGCGCTCAAGCTGCCACTCAACCCTGCTTGTAACAAAAATGCGCCATCATCTAGCGAGCTATTTTCAACTGTTAATGCATAGGGCGACACTTTATCAATAATCATAAAGCCTTGTTGTTGCACCGCCTGAAGTTTAAACAATTGGGCCGTGCCATATTTACAATCGTTTTGCACATACGGATAGCCAGCCTTCGCCACGCCTTTCAAGGTATAAGTTTCAATACATTTACCACTGCCAATATTACGGATAACATAATAATCTGGGTCAAAACCACCAGCCGGCGCAATCTCCCATTTTTGCTGTGAAGAATTAGACCATGTGCCCTGTGTTAATTTCACGCTGGGGTCTGTGCTTAATCCAGCGGGTTGAATCACTTTGCCACTCCGCCCGTTGGTGATTTTATAAGCCTTACCTTGTACCGGCGTTGCCAATGGAGCTGTCGTTGGGGCCGGTGTCGCAACATCGCCATTCGTGCCAACTTCAATTAGATTAAACGCTTGGTTGCCACCATCATAAAACTTAAACTGCACAATCGTCGCGCCATCATCTAAACTATTATTGTAAACACTCATATATTTCAAGCTGTGGCGTAGCTTGAAATTCAATCCTGTCGTCCCGGGCGTAATTTCCCAAACATCTGGCATGGTGCCACATGGATTTTGCACAATTTCAGTGCGGTCCTTAAGCGAAAGGTCCTTGCTTGCAACGGGGTTCTTATATACTCCCATACAGCTATTACTATGTAGGGATCGAATTTGATATAAACCTGACTCAACACCCGAAGAAATCTGTACAAACTCCCATTTTTGCCATGGCATGTTGGCCCATGTGCCTTGCGATATATGAGAACCACCTGTCGATTTATTGGCAATCTCAACGACCTTGCCCGACAAATAATTGGTAATGCGATAAACTTTGCCAGCCTGTGGCATCCCCGATGAACTGGGGGTAGATGGGGTTGGTGTGCCAGACACACCCGGCACTGGTGTTGATGTCGGCCCACCAGTACTGGGGCCAGTTGAAGTTGCAGGTAGGGCTGGTAATGGCGTATCAGCAGATCCCGGTGATTGCACCCGCACAATAATACCGGCATCCCCCATATCATCCCAATATTCAACCCGAATTGTATGCGTGCCTGCTGTCACGATAACCGGAATAACATGCTCAATAGTACCGCTCGTTCCCCATTTATCTAAAATGGTTTGGTTATCAAGATAAATTCGCACTCCTTCATTAGCACGTGCTCTAAATTTATATTCACCTGCTATGAAAGATTGTTGTTTTGTCCAGCGGGCTGAGAATGAATCAGCATTTAACAACTGGCTAGGCGACCCCGTGCCCCAACCCAAGTTAATATCGGATTCATCTTTACACACAATCGGTGAACCACTCAATGTGCGATTTGCAAAATATTCGCCCTTCCAACCTGTAGCCGATGCTGGGCACGATACTTCATCTAACAAATCCCACGACAAACGGACAATTGCACCGCCACTATCCTCATAATATTCAACCAAAATAGTATGCCAGCCCGCTGTAAGGGCTAAGGTTGTGTCATAATCTTGTTTACCGCTGGTATTCCAATGGTCTAAAACAAGTTTATCGTCAACATAAAGCCGCACGCCATCATCAACACTCAATTTAAACTTGTAATTGCCGTTGGTAAATGACATAATGCGCGTCCAGCGCACCGAAAAATTATCGACACCAACACCAGCCCCCGGTGAACCAGTCCCCCAGTTATATTGCACAGCCCCATCATTACGGCAAAACTTAGGTTCGCCTGTCAAGGTGCGGTTATTGTAATATTCGCCTTTCCAGTCTGTAATCTTGCCACATACAGGGTCAACCTCAGTCGATGGGCCATCACCAACCGATAATGCATCCCATTTTAATGAAACCGATGCATCTGCCACATCTTCAAAATATTCCAATTTCAAAACATGGTCACCCGCAGCGACATTAACATCAACGGTGCTATCGGCGCGGTTTCGGGCATTCCATACATTTACCAGTTGACGATCGTCAAGCCAAAAACGCACGCCATCATCGGAACCAACGCGGAAACGATAGCGCCCAGCCGTAAATTTGACCGTTCGAATATATCTTGCTGAAAAACCATCTGTCGAGATGTTCGGGTCTGGAGAATCTTTGCCCCAATCAAAATTGAGCGTTTCTTCGTTGCGGCACAAGATCGGGTTACCCGCCACATCACGGTTATTAAAATATTGTGCTTGCCAACCAGTGTCTGTGGGACAAGCCACCTCAGTGAGTAGCTCCCACCACAAGTTAACCCGTGCCGCCCCGGTTCCCTCATAATATTCCAACTTAACTTCATGCTTTCCCTGCGGCAAAGTCGCGTCTGCCTCCCAGTTACGGCTTTCACCGGTATCAAACCAACTATCAATCACAGGTTTTCCATCAATCCAAAGCCGTACCGAGTCGTCCGCTTCAACATGAAAACGATATTGTCCGGCTGGAAAAGTCCATTCGCGTGTCCAGCGTGCTGAAAACTGATCAGCATTGATGGATTGTGCCGGGGCATTCAACTCCCAATCAAAGCTCACTTCTTCGTCATCACGGCAAAGCGCTGGGGTACCACTCAATTGAGCATTATTCCAATACTCGGCACGCCACCCTGCAATCGTGGGGCATGGAATGGTGGGCGTAGCAACCGGCTCGGGGGTAATAATCGGCCCCGGACCAAGATTATTGGTATTTAAGGCTTGAATAAGTGGAACATATACCTTGATGTCGAGAGGACCAGTCGGAGCCTCGGGGGCTGACGATGCTGAAGTAATGGCAGACAATCCAACGCTCATTACCAACCCCCACTTAAGTAGGGCATGCGCGAGTACGCGACTCACAACTCTATTTTTAGTTTGCATAACGGTGTTCTAAGTGAGAGATTCTAGCATGTGCAATTCCGTCACTCACAAAAAATGATGATTGCAAAACCTGACTATCCCCAAGCAAAACAAGGGTCAAAAGGGTTTCTAATCCTCATGATCTGGTTTATATCGTGCACTCAGTCGCATCCAGATAAAAGCTGCCAAACCAATGCAAACGCCACTCAACATAAACACCTGGCTAGAATATAAGCGCTCTAACAAACCACCAGCAATAATAGCGCCAATCGGCAAAGCAATATTGCCGATCATATCAATCGAAGCAAACACGCGACCACGAAAATCGATAGGCACAAGTCGTTGCACCCGCGTATGTAACCCAATTGACAGCAAGGGAATAAAACTGGTGAATGTCGCCGTTGCCACAATCGCTGGAATCAACGACTGCACAAAACCCAACAACAACAAAGCCAAAGCTAATCCCCAAATACCGATTGTAATAATATGGGGGTATTTCAACCGATCACCCAACGCCGCTGCCGTCACTAACCCACCAAACAACATTCCTCCAGCCAAAGCCGCTTCCAAATAACCTAAACTAATCACGCCATCACCTAAAACCTGATTAGAAAAAACCGGCAATGCCACATTTACTGGGCCTAAAATCACGTTCACCAACGCCACTACAAATAAAAGGCGGCTCATCTCAGATGACGTGGTAATAAATCGAATTCCAGCGCCAACATCTGCCAATAATTGGCGTGCTTCACGTTTACGGGTAATAGCAGTGTCGATAGGAAAATGAACAAAACAAAGCAATACAGCCGCAATCAAAAAACTGATGCCATCAACAAACAATGCAAACGTGCTTTGGGTTGAAGCCAACACCCAGCCAGCAACACCAGCCCCAATAATTTTTGCGGCCTGTTGCCCGGTTTGCACCAACGCATTGGCGCGGGCCAAATGGTCATTAGGCACAATTGTTGGCAAAACCGACCGCACAGTAGGGGTATAGAATACCGATGCGGCATTGAGCAACCCAACAACAACATAAATGTGCCACAATTCGAGCTTGCCAAGCAAATGCAAGCCATAAGCAAACACCAACAATACACCGCGAAATAAATCAACGATAATCAACAAGTGTTTTTTATCGCTGCGATCAATCACCGCCCCAGCCACTAAACCCAACAATTTGGGCAAGCCTTCGAGGATAAGAATTGTGCTTGCGGCAAAGGCGGAACCAGTTATCTGATAAACCAACCACAATGCGCCTACCGCTAAAAAGGCATCGCCAAAGTTAGATTGAATCAGCCCTATCCATAAAACAATAAAATTTCGGTTCCACAGTGATGGTTTCAATGGTGTTGATTGTTCATTCATGAAAAATACGTTGCAGCTTTGCTACTATTATCTATTATTTTTACGAAAAAACAAACATCCCCACGTTCGGCTTTTCTCATGCTTTAGTGGGGATGCTGTAATGGATTTTGTTTGCTTAGACAGCTAATTAGGTCCAAGATACGGCTTGCTTTGTCATTTCTTATCTCCTAAAAAATTAAAAACACGGAAACTGACGAAATAAACGGTTTAATCGTTTGAACTTCTAAGTCCAAGATACGGCTGTCCAGGATACGGCTTGTTTTGTCATTTCTTATCTCCTTATTGCTATTTTCAAAATAATCACAGGGTTTTTCATCGTTATCATTAATTCAATTGGCTTTTTTGATGTTCTTATGCCAAAACAAACATCGCGCCAAGCGAAGCGCAAAACAATGTAGATCTGTGTGATGACGATGGATCGCTATGTTTTCCAAACTGAAACAGACCTCCTTCATTTCTCAATAAACACATTTATTCTCGATCTATACAACTAAGTTGTAAAGAAAAAAAATAAAAAAGTGCTTAAATTGTTTTAGAAATCAATTAGCCTTCATCTGATATTTAATAAGGCCACAAAAACTATTATATTTAAAACTATCATGATTACAACAGTTTTGGAAATTTGTCAAATTTCTTTAAGGTTGGACCGCGATCATTTTTTAGGCAATAAAAAAGATGCTCAACTGGTATAATCTTGCGGCTATTTAACCTGATAAGTGATCAAACATGTTTTTTCGACGATAACGGTCACTTCATCACAAATCTATATCTTTAACAACACAGGAATTTTATTAATGCGTGAACGAAATCTCATCTCGCTGGTGGTCATCATCGCCCTGAGCGTCTTATCGCTCTATATCGCCTTACCGGTCGAGAAGCCAGAGATCATCCGAAATCTCGTCTTCTGGCAAGACCCGCGCGCCCGTGATCTACAAATCAAACAAGGGCTAGATTTAAAAGGCGGTTTACAAGTATTGCTCACCACCTCGGTCGAAGCTGGGCAAAATATTACCGGCACAATGGAAACAGCTCGCAACATTATTGAGCGCCGTGTCAACAGCTTGGGCACAACCGAAGCATCCGTACAATTGCAAGGCACAGATCGGATTTTGGTTGAATTGCCCGGTGTTAACGATCGTCAATTGGCAATTGAATTAATTCAAAAAACTGGGTTACTTGAATTTGTCGACGGTGGTTTTAGCCCGCCCCCTGAAGGCACCCCAATTTCAACAACCTATAGCCTCTATCGTGGCTTACAATATCCAGAAACAGCTGCTGTTGGCAAGGCAATTACCGATTCTGGCAACATCACAGACACATCTCAGTTATATCAAACAGCATTCACGGGTGAAATTCTTGAGAACAATGCACAACCTCAAGCCAATGCCGGTCAATTTGCAGTCAATTTTTCAGTGAAACCCAATGCTCAAAAAGCATTTGAACAATATACTGGTGCACACGTGCGACAGCCGCTCTGTATGGTGTTGGACGGTCGTATTTTGTCTTGTCCAACCATTCAGGGTGTCTTAAACACAGGCGGTCAAATTACTGGGCGGTTTACGTCTGAAGAAGCCCGCAGCTTGGCCGTAACGCTCAACTATGGCTCACTTCCCATTCCAATGAAAATTGATAGCGTACGTGATATTGGTGCAACCTTAGGGGCAGAATCAGTGCGACGAAGTGTTATCGCTGGGGTAATCGGGTTGGCGGTATTAGCCCTATTCTTGATTATCTACTATCGCCTCCCCGGGGCGATTGGCGCATTATCCTTGTTCGCTTTTTCGCTCTTCTCTTTGGCGCTATTTGTGCTGTTGCCCATCACACTCACGTTACCCGGCATTGCTGGCTTCTTGCTTTCTATTGCTACGGCAGTAGATGCCAATATTCTGGTGTTTGAGCGATTCAAAGAAGAGCTACGAGGCGGACGCACATTACGGGGTGCAGTTGAGTCAGCCTTTAACCGCGCATGGACTTCAATCCGCGATTCAAACGTCAGCACATTGCTCACCTGCGTCATTTTGTTTTTGTTTGGCAATGTATTTGGCGCGAGTGCGGTCAAAGGCTTCGCTATCAACTTAATCTTAGGCATCATGATGAGCATATTCGTCACTATGGTTGTTACCCGCACGTTTATGCGTTTGGCTTTTTACGATGCCAAGCCTGAACTTCGTGACAACAAAGCACTATTAGGAGTCTAAAAGCCATGTTATTCAACCTTATCCGCAACCGCCGCTACTATTTTATTTTGTCATTGCTATTTATTACACCTGGCCTGCTCGCAATGATTTATAACGTGGCGACTACGCCCACCCACACCCCCTGGAAACTTAGCGTCGATTTTCGCCCAGGCAGCCGCTTCGTTTTAAAATTTAACGATACCGCAACCGAAGACAAAATTCGTGCCACTTTTAACCAATTTGGGTTTATCAACCCTGAAATTTCACGATTGGGGGCAGCAAACGAAAACCTTTGGCAAGTGCGCACCGATGTAACCGAGGGTGAAAAAGTGCAACAAATACGTGACGCACTTAGCAAAAATGTAGCAGCACTCGATGAGAAACAATCCTCGGTCGATTCGGTTAGCCCTAAAGTCGCCTCAGAGGTGACCTCAGCCGCGCTTCAAGCCGTAATAGCCGCTTCAATTGTGGTATTACTTTTCATTTGGTGGGCGTTCCGAAAAGCACCCAATGCCATTCGTTATAGCGTGTGCGCCATCATCGCAATGTTACATGACATCTTGATCGCTGCCGGTATGATGGCCCTTTTTGGTATTTTATTTAATTGGGAAGTCGACGCGCTCTTCTTAACAGCCATGTTAACCTTGATCGGGTTTTCAGTCCAAGATACCATCGTAGTTTACGACCGTATTCGCGAAAACCTGACCCGCCGCCGCGGCGAGCCATTTGAACAAATTGTGACCCGTAGTATGCTTGAAACACTACACCGATCACTCGCCATCTCACTCTGCAATATCTTTGTCATGGTAGCCTTGCTTCTATTCGGTGGCGCCAGCATCAAACAATTTATCGCCGTCATGTTCATCGGTTTGGTATCAGGCACCTATTCATCCATCTTCAATGCTGTGCCGTTAGTGGTAGCATGGGCCGAGCGTGATATCTGGGGCACAAAGAATAAAGCTGCAATAGCATAAGCCCCAAAACGTAAACAAAAAAGGCGACGAAATTAAATTTCGTCGCCTTTTTTGTTTATTCTGCAATTGCAATATCCGACTAAAGATGGAATTTATGTGCAAACGACCTAAAAATTGCATTTTAGATTACATCAAGATATTATCTATAATAAAATTTAACCTGAGCTGACACGTGGCTCATGTTTTTATACCTCCATTGCAAAAAAGCAACTCAAATGCTTTATACAATGGCAATCAAAATTTGTAACAAGGAGTATAGATGCGTCGAATTGCAATTATTGGCTCAGGTCAAGCCGGTCTAATCAATGCACACGGCCTGTTAAAAGCAGGCTATCAAGTTAGCCTTTATTCTGATCGCACTGCCAAACAATGGCTGACCGAAGGCCGCCCAACGGGCACAGCGGTGCGCTTTCCAATGGCACTGGCGTATGAACGCGAACTGGGGTTAGATTTTTGGAAAGATAGCCCTGCTGCCACCGCCGGGGTGAATTTTGTGCTGTGTTTGCAGCCCGGTACACCTTTCTTAACGCTAAACGGCTTTTTCCCGACCTCCGCCTTGGCGGTAGACCTGCGTTTACAGAGCAGTTGTTGGTTAGAGGAATTTGAGCGGCGCGGTGGCAAATTACATATCGAAAAGATAGATGTTACACGTCTTGATCAAATCGCCGCCGAACATGATCTGACCATCGTGGCCACTGGCAAGGGCGGGTTGAGCCAATTGTTTGCGGTAGATGAATCGCGCAGCATTTACAAAAAGCCTCAACGCCACCTCTCGATGGTCAATGTCATCAACACCAACGATCCGCCCAATTGGCGCGACACCAAAACCAAAATTGCGCGATATTATGAGCTGCCCACTGCCGGCGAAACCATCTGGACCCCTTATCATCACATGACGCATGGCACCTCATGGAATTTATTTTCAGAGGCCCGCGAAGGTAGCCCACTCGACATTTTCCGCGATGCAACCTCGGGACCAGACGTGCTAGACCGATTCAAACAACTGATCAAAAAAGTTTACCCTTGGGAATGGGAATGGGCCAAAGATATGACATTGACAGACCCCAACGGTTGGCTAGTCGGCGAAATTACGCCAACCATCCGCAAGCCGGTGGGCACGCTACCATCGGGGCGCATCGTGACATTTGTCGGCGATACAGGCATGGCTTTCGACCCAATCGGCGCACAAGGCGCAAACAATGGTAACAAAATGGCGCAGCATCTGACTGAAGCTGTTGTCAAACATGGGGCAGCGCCATTCGATGCAGATTGGATCACAGAGACATTTGACCAGTTTTATCACACACACGGCGAGCCAGCCTACCGCTTTAATAACACGCTTTTAGAAGGCTTACCAGCCGCTGGGCAAGCGATTCTGGCGGCGCAATATGGCAGCAGCGGGCAAACCAGTGACCAAAGCGTCAAGCAAAAATTAGCCAACGCCTTTTGTGCCAATTTCAGCGACCCACGCTATGCCACCGCTGCTTTGCGAGATGTGGCGCAGGCCAACGCCTTAATTAGCCAGCAAATGGGCGGCTCGGCCACCAGCGCGATCATGAAAGGACGACTGGCCATCATCCTCAATCAAATCCGCTGGCGGCTGAGTGACCAGACCAAATTCGGAATGCACAATCAGGTGCGGGCCTAACCTACACGAGCTTGAGGCAAAGTCAGGCTATGCCGTCAATGCCTCAACAAACACCACTGCCGTTTTGGCCCGCACCTCGTCCAACGTCGCGCCGGGCATGAGCTCGAGTAAATACAACTGATCGCCGATAAACTTAAAGACCGCCAATTCGGTAATGATCATCTCGACCGTGCCCAAGGCGGTCAGCGGCAACGTACATTGTGGCACAAGCTTAGGTGCACCTTCGTCATCGGTGTGGGTCATGGTGATAATGAGGCGCTTCGCCCCGCTGGCTAAATCCATCGCACCACCCACACCGAGTAAGGGCTTGCCCGGCGCGGCCCAATTCGCCAAACTACGCGCCGCATCCACCTGCAACCCGCCCATAATCGCCACATCAATATGCCCACCGCGAATCATGGCGAATGAGTCGGCGCTGTCGAAATAACTCGCGCCCGGCAAGGCCGTGACCGGAATCTTACCCGCGTTAACGGGGTAATCGAGTGCCCCGCCATCCGTTGGGGCGGGGCCAATCCCCAACATGCCGTTTTCGGTATGCAAAATAATGCCGTGTTCGGGCATGATCAAATCGGCCACGAGGGTTGGGATGCCGACCCCCAAATTCACCACATCGCCGCGTTTTAGCTCGGCCAAGGCCCGCCGCGCCATATTCATACGGCTTTCGCTCACGCGGCGTGCCCCACCCTTCACCGATGCCGACGAACCAAGATCGTCGAGCGTCAGTTTAGCCTGCACCAAATAATCAACATAAATACCGGGCGTGTGAATTTGGTTAGGGGCGAGTGCCCCAACCGGCACAAGTTCCTCAACTTCGGCAATGACGATATCTGCCGCTGTCGCAATCGCTTTGTTAAAATTTTGCTCGGTCAGGCGATAAATTAAATTGCCTGCCGTGTCGGCTTGCCATGCCCGCACAAAGGCCACATTGGCCCGCAAGGCTGGCACAAACACATGCAATTTGCCGTTAATGATCTTGGTATCGGCATTTTTGGCGATAACCGTTCCGGCAGCGCTTTGGGTGTAAAACCCACCGATACCGGCCCCGCCTGCGCGAATCGCTTCGGCCAGCGAGCCTTGCGGGATGAGTTCAAAGTCAATCGCACCACTCTGTGCCGCCGCCACCGCTTCGGGATTGCTGGTGAAAAATGAGCCAATGGCCTTCTTGATCTGCCCGCGCCGCAACATGCGTCCGCCACCCAAGCCAACTTCGCCTACATTGTTGGCAATATAGGTAATGTCTTTAATATTTGTATCGGCCAAAGCATGCAATAAATGAACCGGATTACCAGTCATGCCAAAGCCGCCAACCATGAGCGTGTCGCCATCTTTAACTAAGGCGGCGGCCTCGTGTATAGAAATTTGTGGAACTGTTTTCATAATCTAAAAAGGGGCAAAGTATCAGGTGGCAAAGTGGCAATCCTACAACCTGCTACTTGCAACTTTGCCACTTTGCTACCCTGCCACTTGCAACTTTGCCACTTTGCTACCCTGCTACTTTTACCTGATCAATCAATTGTTGGGTGATGCCTAAATATCCAGCTTCATCTCGTAGCATGTCCCAATCTAACGCAACGTTTATTTGAGCACGTAACACATCCACCACGTGAACCCCATCACGGGCAGCAGTGAGACAAGCATCACGCAATACCTGTTTGGCACGCGCACGCCCCAATACCGGCGCAAGCACAAAACTGAGACGCTCGGCCAACATCAGGCCATGTGATGCATCTACATTGGCCCGCATTTGAGTCACATCTATTTGTAAATTGCTGGCAAGAAAATTAGCGCGAGCCAAAGCACTGGCCGTTAAGCCAAACATTTGTGGCAAAGCCAGCCATTCCATTTGCCAGCCGTGTGTGGCACGTTCATGCTCATGAATCATGGCGTTGTGCATATTTGCCAGCAAACCGGCATTGGTGCGGGCCGCCGCCACAATTAGCTCGCTGACGATGGGGTTGCTTTTTTGCGGCATGGTGCTGCTGCCCCCCCGCGCTGGGTCGTTCGATTCGCTCAATTCGCCAACCTCACTTTGCGCCATCAAAATGATATCTTGCGCCATTTTTGCCAAACTGCCGCTCAACAGCGATAACCACCCCGCGCACTCAACCAGCGCATCACGTTGGGTGTGCCAAGGCATGGGTGACACGCCCAAATTTAACTGACGCGCCAAACCGGCTTGCACCCGCCCACCCAATTCGCCCAACGAAGCCAATGTGCCAACCGCGCCGCCTAATTGCACCACCAACAAACGCGGCAATAGTTGCGTTAATCGCTCGTGATGACGAATGAGCGGGGCCAGCCAATTGGCTATTTTTAACCCAAAAGTAATGGGCAGAGCTTGTTGCGAATGGGTGCGCCCGGCCATTAAGGTACGCCGATGGGTATCGGCGAGCGTCGAAAGTTGGGGATTTAGCGTGAGCAGTTGCGATTGCAACATGATCAGCGCCTCGCGCAATTGCAACACCAACGCCGTGTCCATAATATCTTGCGTGGTTGCACCCCAATGCACATATTCAGCGGCCTCGCCGCCCACATGCACCCGCAATTGCCGCACCAATTCGATGATGGGGAAGCCATCGCGCTCAACCGCCCGCGCAAGTTGGTCTTGGTCTACAGCCAAGGTCGCGGCAGCAGTTGCAATGGCTTGGGCGACCATCGATGGAATCACCCCAATTTCGCCTTCAGCCAATGCCAGGGCAGCTTCGACCCGCAGTAATTGCGCAATCGCGTTCTCTTCGGCAAAAATGCGAGAAATAGCGGGAGTGGTGAATTGAGTGGGGATGAGCATAAATCACAAGCTACGAGTCATGCGTCACAAGCCGCAAAGTATGCCTACGACGCATGACTCGTGTTTTTTTAGGGGGTGAAAAACACCGTTTCGCCTTCGCCTTGTAAAACAAGGTTAAAGCGATAGGTTGGCAACCCATTGCTGGGCAACAAAGGCGCAATTAAGGTATCACGGCGATCTATCGGCACAAGCGAAAGCACCGCGTCATCAGCATTCGCTGCTGCTTCGTCGCCAAAATACATACGGGTGTTGGCATGAATCAACATGCCGCGAGAAAACACACGGACATTGACATGCGGCGCTTGGCCTTCAACCCGTCCGGGTTTTACGGTCTGAAATTCAAACCGACCATTATTGACCGTGTCACAACGGCCTAAGCCGCTAAAATTAGGATCGGCCTTTGCATAATTTGGATCCGCCGGATGATTGTGATAACCGTTCGCGTCAGCTTGCCAAATTTCAATCATCGCGTCTGGCACAGGTGCACCGTCACCGTCGAGCACCGTGCCGACGATCAAAATACGTTGCCCTTGAACACCATCACGCACTAAGGTTGGAATAAATGGTTTGCCCGGTGCGATAAGCGCATCATAAAAAAACGGGCCTACTGTTTGAGAGGGGGTTTGAGTTAACATAGTAAAAGGTTGCAAGGTTGCAGGGTTGCAAAGTTGCAGGTTGCAAGTTACAGGTTACAGAGGGCAAGTTCGCCACACACTTACCACTTTGCAACTTGCAACATTGCAACATTGCTACTTTACCACCTCGCCCTTCATTTATATTTTCGTTGTTGATTAGCCATTGTTACGAGTCCAGCAATAATCGTATCAAGCAAGTGCATTCTATGATCTATAACTTCAGGCTTCAATAAACGCCGTCCACGGTAATACCAGCCACGTGCCTCACGAGCAGATCCAAGTGCAATACGCAAAAACCGAGCATAGTCATTACCGAAACCGCGCCCATAGCCTTCTTCCATATTTGCTGCTACCGAGCCACCACACCGCAGCAATTGATCAGCAATTGGTTTCCCCAATGCATGGGCTAATAATGTTTCACAATCAATCCAAACAAGATCAGATATGAGTAATGCTTTACGATAAACATCCATTTCCCATAGCAAATCTTGTTTAATACTGATCGGGACTTGCGCAACCCAATCATCATAATTGCTAAACACATTAATTGTCATTGTTTTAAAAGTTGCAGGTTGCAGATTGCAAAGTAGCAGGGTGGCAGGTTGCAACCCTGCTACTTTGCAACCTGCCACTCTGCCACTTGCTACTCAAAAACTGTCATCTTGCTGCCACACAACACAATATCAAAACGATAGCCTAACGCCCATTCGGGTTGGGTCACATCATGGGCATACGATGAAATCAAACGTTGGCGAGCAGCTTCATCATCGATACTGTTATAGATCGGATCCAGCGCAAGCAATGGATCGCCGGGAAAATACATTTGAGTGACCAAGCGCGACATAATATTGGCCCCAAACACCGAGAAATGAATGTGTTGTGGTCGCCAAGCATTGAGGTGGTTGCGCCAAGGATAGGCGCCGGGCTTGATCGTGATAAAACAATATTCACCATTGGCATTGGTCAGCACACGACCAGCCCCCGTAAAATTCGGGTCAAGTGGTGCATCGTGTTGATCAATCTTGTGAATATAGCGACCACAGGCATTGGCTTGCCACACTTCAAGCAAGGCATTGGGCACAGCTCTGCCGCTGTCGTCTAACACCCGCCCAGTAACAATAATACGCTCGCCGATCGGCTGACCATTACGCACCGCATTGCGCGTCAGATCATGGTCGAGCGGGCCGATATTACCTGTGCCATAGACTGGGCCAGTTAATTCGCTTAAGGTATGCGGCAACGGAATAAGCGGTTGCTGCGGAGCACGTTTAACCGTGCTCGTATACGCCGGGTGCAGATATTTGGGCTGCCCCTTCCAATTGATTCGTGAAAGTAATTGTTTGATTGTCATTATGATTTAAACAGGGGGCAGGGGGCAAAGTTGCAGGTTGCAGGTTGCAAATTCTTCATGCCACTCTGCCACTTTCTACTTTGCTACTTTGCCACTTGCCACTTTGCCACTCTGCCCCTTCACCTACTTCATCTCCAAAAAGGTGCGTTTGGCGACCCCAAATGCCACATTGGCCGCAGGCACACCGGCATAAACCGCCACTTGCATCAGCGCTTCTTTTACTTCGTCTGGCGTCACCCCCGTGTTACGGGTGGCGCGAATGTGCATGGCAAGCTCATGTTCTTTACCCAGCGCGGCCATCAAGACAATGGTTAGCAAATGCCGTGTCTTGCGATCAATACCGCCGCGTGTCCAAACGCTGCCCCATGCCGTTTCGGTAATAAACTGTTGAAAGTCAGCATCAAACTCGGTTTTATTGGCCTCAGCACGGTCTACATGTGCATCGCCCAACACCGCACGGCGCACGGCCATCCCCATTTCATACAAGTTGGCGTTGTTTTGCTGCTGCAAAAATGCACGAATATGCGCAATCATACTAGTGGGCTGCTCGATACACGGCAAATGGGCTGCATCAGCGATGAGCGCAAATTCGGCATTCGGGATCAACCCCGCCAACATGCGATTGAGTTCAGGCGAAGTGCTGGTATCGCTATCGCCGCACAACACCAGAGTTGGGCAAGTCAGGCGTGCCAAATACTCGGTTTGATCACAATCACGCAAGGCCGCGCATGTGCCAGTGTAACCCGCCTTGGGTGTGCGAGCCAACATATTGCGCCAGCCAGCGCGCGCAGGGGCAGGCAAAGCATCTGTAAACCAACGCGCCAAAACCATATCAGCGATGCTTTCCACCCCGTTTTGATTAACCGCCGCAATGCGATCATTCCAACTTTGCAATGTGCCAATACGCGCACCAGTGTCGCACAACACCAACGCTGCCACCCGTTGCGGCTGCCACAGCGCCAATTCTTGCGCGATCATGCCGCCCACCGAAATGCCAATCAGGGTGGCCTGTGCGATGTCGAGCGCATCCATCAATCCCAACAAATCGGCGGCATGGTCGCGCATGGTGTAGGGCGCAGGCGGGGCATCGCTCAGACCATGCCCACGCTTGTCGTAGCGCAACACACGGTGCGTGGCTAAAAACGGCTGGGCGACTTTGTCCCAAATGCGCCAATCGCTGCCCAACGAATTGATAAAAATCAGCGTGTTGCCACGCTTGTTGCCTTTTAACGTATAGTGTAAGGTAATGTTGTTAATATTAGTAAACATAAGTCTTAATCGCCTCAATCAACACCGACACAATTTCATTGCAATCACCCACAATGACATAATGAGCCATATTAAAAATTGGCGCATTTGCATCACAGTCACACACTGCGCGCTACGAAAGCCAAAACGATATTAGAAATTTGCATACACTGCTCTAACCTGCCGTGGGCGGCGACACAGCACGCATACGCAAGGTGCTAAGCGCGACAAGCAGGGCGCAAAACATCAACACTGCGCCCAAGGCCATGGGGGCGCCGGGCGCGATATGCTCAAATACATAACCTGCCAACAATGGCGCGAAAATGCTGCCCAATGATCCCGCCGATTGGTTCATACCCATCACTTGCCCGCGCTGATTTGGTGGGCTGGCAAAGGTGAGCAATGCGCCCATGTTTGGCAAAAACACACCTGTGCCAAATGATAAAAACGGGGCCGAGATGGCCCATGCGGCCAAACTTGGCACAAGCGTGATGATGGCGAGCGACGTAAAGCGTGACAACACCCCAACGATCATCATGAGACGCTCGCCAAAGCGTTTGACCAGTGGCCCAATCAGGAACATTTGGGTGATGAGACCGGATGCGCCAAACACGGTCATGACGATGCCGATAGTGCGCGTGACTTCATTGGCGCTGGCATCGGGCATAAGCGCCGCAGCCACCCACAATGGATAAGTGGTTTGAAAGCAGAAGAAGGCGAATTGCGCCAGAAAAACCACCAATAACAGCATGGCAACCGAAGGAATGCGCCACAAACTGGTCGGCGGTTGCGTGCTGCTGGCTGTCATACGAGCGGCTTGGATCGCCAATTCAGCGCGCCGTTCGGGGGTAAGCGTTTCGCGCAGGGTGAAGGAGGTGAGCGCGATGGTGCAGATCGAACCAATGGCCGCGGCGGCAAAGACGGCCCGCAAACCAAAGGCCGCTGAGAGAAAACCACCCAAGGCCGGGCCAATGGCAAGACCGATGGAAAACGAAGCCGCCATGATGCCCAAGCCGCGGGCGCGATTGCGCACATCGGTGATATCGCTCAGATAAGCCGAAGCGACCGAGAAATTACCCGCTGTAATGCCGTCGAGGATGCGGGCGGCGTAGACGATGAGCAAACTGGGCGCAAAGCCGATCATGACCCAAGCCAACAATGTGCCCAATTGCGACACAATGAGCACTGGTTTGCGTCCGTAGCGGTCAGACAAACGGCCCAACAGTGGCGAGGCAAAAAATTGGGCGGCAAAATAGACGCTGGCGGCAATGGTCACGCCCAGCGGCGACGCACCGAGTTCTTTTTGCATAAAAACCGGAAAAACCGGCAAGGTCACGCCAAAGCTTAACGCATCCATAAGGATGACGCAAAAGACTGGAAAGTAAGGCGATCGGACAAAGGTTTTAAGTGAACGCATAAAGAAGGAGATTGTAAACCTTCAGGTCAACCAATACGATATCCCTATTCCTCAAAACGGCAAGCCAACATAATTCTCGGCCATGCTCGTGCGGGCGGCGTTTGAGCTGGCGATGTAATCAAGCTCGGCTACTTGCAAGCGATGGCTAATCGGATCATTGTCAAACTTGTGCATCAGGCCAGTAAACCACCACGAAAAACGCACCGCCTTCCACACGCGGCGCAAACAGGTTTGCGAGTAAGCATCGAGCAAATCATGACGATTTTCGGCGTAAAACGCCGTCAGCGCCTGTGCCGCATAATATACATCCGAAGCCGCTAAATTGAGGCCCTTGGCCCCCGTCGGCGGCACAATATGGGCGGCATCACCCGCCAATAATAGTTGACCCGCCCGCATTGGCTCAGTCACAAAGCTACGTAAAGGCGCAATGCTCATCTCTAAACGCGGCCCTGTGATCAAGCGCTCAGCGGTCTCAGGCGGCAAACGTCGGCGCAATTCATCCCAAAATGCATCGTCCGTCCAATTTTCTACTTTGTCGTCAAGGGCACATTGCACATAATAACGGCTGCGGGTATGCGAGCGCATACTGCACAAGGCAAACCCACGCGCATGATTGGCATAAATCAGTTCTTCGTCTACCGGCGGCACATCTGCCAAAATGCCCAGCCAGCCAAAGGGGTATAGCTTTTCGTATAAATTGAGCTTGTCTTCGCCGATGCTTTTGCGCCCAATGCCATGATAGCCATCACAAGCCACCACAAAATCACAGGTTAATTCGTGGCGCTGCCCGTTTTTCTCATAAATGATGCGCGGTTGTTTACTGGCAAAATCTTCTACCGCCAGTGCTGGGGCTTCAAAATGAATAACGCCACCAGCGGCTAACCGCGCCGCAATCAAATCACGAGTCACCTCGGTTTGCCCATAAACCATAACACCCTTGCCCGTTTGGGCACGCATATCGATGCGCTCTTGTCGCCCGGCAAAAGCCAAGGCAAAACCATCATGCGGCAACCCCTCACACTCCATTCGGGCATGAACGCCCACTTCGCGCAACAAATTCACCGTACCTTGTTCTAACACCCCAGCCCGAATACGCGCCTCAACATGCTCACGGCTTTGCCGCTCAACAATGACGCTCTCAATGCCTTGTTTGTTCAATAAATGCGCCAGCAATAACCCCGCCGGGCCGCTGCCGATGATGCCTACTTGTGTTCTCATCTTCGTAAAAGGATTAGGGATTGAGGATTGTCATGAGTTATGACTCATGGCAATCCTCAATCCCTAATCCCTATTCACCTAACCCCAACAACTTAACTGCATTGTCTTTAAAGATCAACGGTTTCACTTCGGGTCGAAACCCTGCCGACTCAAAATCCTTCATCCAGCGCTCTGGCGTAATGAGCGGAAAGTCGGTGCCAAACAGCATTTTGTGGCGCAACTGGGTATTGGCATATTGCACCAACTGAGGCGGAAAATATTTGGGCGACCAGCCAGACAAGTCGATATACACATTGGGCTTGTGCAAACACACCGAAAGCGCCTCGTCTTGCCAAGGCCACGATGGGTGCGCGATGATGATTGGCATATCCGGAAAATCGACCGCCACATCATCAAGATGCATCGGGTTTGAATAGGCCAGCCGCAACCCGCCGCCGCCGCGCATCCCTGTGCCGATGCCGCTATGCCCGCTATGAAATAACGCTGGTAACTTGGCATCGGCAATCACCTCATATAGCTTATACGCCATACGGTCATTGGGCATAAAGCCTTGCACGGTGGGATGAAATTTAAATCCTTTTACGCCATAGTTTTGAATGAGGTTACGCGCTTCGCGCACCCCCATCATGCCTTTGTGTGGGTCAATGCTGGCAAAGGCGATCATCATGTCGGCATTTTTCAGCGCGGCTTCGGCCACCTCTTCATTGGGAATGCGTTTACGCCCAATCTGATGCTCGCTGTCAACCGTAAACATCACCAGCCCAATTTTGCGCTCACGATAATAGGCGATGGTTTCGTCAATCGTAGGCCGTTTGTCAAATTTGAAATACTTGTTGGCGGCTTCGTCATAGGGCCGGCCAAATTCGTCGTAAGGTTGACAGCACGACACCTCGGCATGAGTGTGAATGTCAATAGCGATGAGGTCTTTAATATTCATTTAACACGTAATAAAGAAAAAAATTGCAGGTCAACAGGCCAAAAGGTTTCGTTAGTGATCTAGATAAAATGCAGCTTTGTTACTATTTCTCGATTGCAAATGGTTATAAATAATCATTAAAGAGGGGGATGCCAACCCACTAATGCCCATGCTTGTCGCGCCTCGACCAATGATATACGATTTAATCGCAGTCCGATAATAGTTGCACGTCCAGTCGGTGTTTTGCCAATCAGCTTATCTCCTGTATTTGTCCATTCAAAATGATCATGCCACAATTGGGTGCGCGGGTTAAACAAAGCAACCAGCTCCCCCGTCTGTGGGTCAATAGCAGCTACTTTATGTCCCTTAAATTCATTACATGCAGAACATGCTAAGCATAAATTATCTTTTTCGGTTGTCCCGCCGTGTGCTTCAGGCACAATATGATCAATTTCAAATAAATTGCCAGTAAACTTCTCTTGAGTGCAACAATATTCACAACGGCACTTTGCAATGAGTCGTATTTGCTCGCGCAAACGTTTAGGGATTCGGGTCACACTCATTGAGAATTGCCCAATTCTGAAACATCATGACCGCGCTCAAATAACACGCGCAACGCCCGCGATCGAGTCAGCATAACCATTTCTGCATGTTCACTTAAAGCCGCAGCGCGTTTTTTTTCGCGTTCAGTTAAGCCTTCGCGCTGGGCTTTATGATGCAATCGTTCCAATTCAATTCGCAACTTAGATGACATTTTGCGCCGAGCAACTTTCCATAGCACAAGATCGCTTAAGGTTCTTAGTTGTGCCAACGTCTCCGCATCATTTAATCCAGCCACCTGCTTATCTTGTGCAACCCATGCCGAAATTGCATCTGTGATCTCCGCCTCGATACTACGCTGGGTGCGCTGCG
>CAMDWA010000011.1 GCA_945877855.1 Thermoflexus hugenholtzii JAD2
GCATTTAGGGTTGGTTTGAGGCGAAATAGTTTTATTTAAGGGTGAGAGGTTTCTTTCACGCTCGCTTTTGCTTGCCTTGGCTTCGAAGTGGGCTTTATTTGCCACTTACTGGGGTCGTTTTGTTAAATTTTTTTTAGCCTAAACTACTGGGATATAAAAACATACAAACAATCACATAAATTAACTGGTCATGCTGGCCCAATTAATAAGATAGCATTTTCAGCAGACAGTAATTACTTGTTAACAGCAAGTGATGATAATACGATAAGGATATGGGATGCTCAGAATGAGAAGGAAATAGATGTATTACGGGGACATACTAGCTCTGTATACTCAGCAGCATGGGGGCCAGATGGAAAACAAATTCTGTCTACGTCTAATGATAATGATGCCATTTTATGGGGTGTATTCTCAAACAAAAAAGTGGTTATGATGTTAAATGGACATCGAGGAACAGTTCAGTCAGTTGATGTCGCTTCTAACAATTTAAAATTAGTGAGTGGTGGACGAGATAATAGTGTCCGTATTTGGAATTTAACGACAGCTAATCAAGAGCGGGTTATGCTAGGACATACTGATCGTGTAGTCTCAGTTCGCTGGTCTCCTGACGACACACAAATTGCGTCTGCAAGTTTTGATCGCACACTTAAAATTTGGGATGCAACTACGGGTGCATTATTAAATACCTGTAAACCACACATAGACGAGCTAAGGGAAGTAAGTTGGGCGCCAATTACAAAGAGAATAGCTAGTAGTAGTTTAGACAAGACGATTGCAATTTTAGATCCTACTAGTTGCGTTATACAACTTCGTTTGATGGGACATAAAGCAGAATCTAATGGTATAGCATGGTCACAAGATGAGCAATTTTTGTTTAGTAGTAGCCAAGATGGAAGTATATTTAAATGGGATTTGACAACAGGTCAGATAATGAATCGAAAAGATTTACCCAATGCTGAAAGCATAATAGCTTTGGCACTTTCGCCCAATGGGGCACAAATTGCAGCAGTGACTCTATCAGGTAATGTTTTTATCTTAAATGCTGAAACATTAGAAATACAATTAACGTTTCATGCACATCATTTACGAATTTATCATGTCTCATGGTCTAAAAATTCAAAATATATTGCTACGACTGGGCAAGATGGCACATTAAAAATATGGCGTTCTAATACCGGTGAATTATTGTCCAGTAAAACCGTAGCAAACGTAATCTATAGTACGGATTGGTTGCAAGACAATAAGCGTTTAGCAATCGCTATGTTTGAGGGGCAAATTCGCCTAGAATTTGTATTTAAGGAAGATTTGCTTGATTATGCTCAAACACGTGTTACGCGAAATCTATTATGTGAAGAAAGGAGGATTTATTTAGGCGAAGCGAGGGGATGTCCCGCTAGTCCATTTATAGTGACCCCCTAAAAACGGAATTATATGCTGCGGAATTCCGCAACGAGTGACTCCACTTTTAGGGGGTCACATCAAATTAATCATCTCAGAGAATGCGGCACCCTATCTTTTACATATTTTTGTGAACATACTAACCTGAATCTTGTTGCTGAGTTTGGCAAAACTATGCAAATAAACCTCATAAGATAAAGAGCAGATCATAAGATCAAATTCTTCAAATAGGAATAAAAGCATGTTACACAAAAAACTTATCACCCGTATTTCAGCCGCGGTTTTAACCTCTCTCATGTTTGTTCAAGTGGCAGCTGCTTCGACAGAAGTGGTCATTTGGACACAAAGTTGTATCCTTGACCGCACAAAACTGCAATTCGTTTGCACAATTGCAGATTGGTTAGGGCGTTTCATTCAATGGGTAGTTAAGCTTTTTTAACAAAAAAAATTCACTACACAGATAAAAAGGCATGTTTCACACATGCCTTTTTTATTTTTCATTTTCTGTTACACATTTTCATGAAATATCTAGGTTATATCGTGTTATCAAGTTTGGCAAAACTGTGTAACTAAAAGTTAGAAGATATTATTTGGATCAAATGATCAAAAATAAATCAGTTAGGTTAAAAAAATGAAAAACAACAAAAAAATTATCCATTTAGCATTGGCAGCAGTTACCTTTAGTTTAGCTGCAACACAAACTACTTTCGCAACAACCCTTATCCCAGAAAAGGAAGCAAAATATATTCCGATAGTTTCTAAATTCTTAGATGCGGGGAACGATACAATTGCTCTATACCGTGTCATAGATAGCAATTTCCACATCAAAGGAGCGGGAGCTAATGGAGTGGATTTGACCTTTCGCTTTGGCGACCCCTGTAAACCACTTACTTGTATTCCGATTGCAGGCGTATGGAGAAAATCTCAACTAAAGGCAACAGTAGGACTTTACAACCCTAACAATAACACATTTTACTTGTCTGCATTAAGTGATCCTGAAGGAAAAAATACAATCACGTCGAGTTTTGGCTTTGGATTTTGCAACAACGAATGCTACCCAGTTGTTGGAGATTTTGATGGGGATGGCGTCGATACAATTGGATTATTTAATCATACAAATGCCACTTTTGCCTTGAAGAATAGTAACCCAATAGGCTCGGCTGGGTTTGCAGATATCACAATTTCATATGGGAATCCAGGGGATATTCCCATTGTCGGAGATTGGAATAATGACAAATTTTCTACGCTTGGAGTTTATCGCCCATCTGAATCGCGTTTTTATCTAAACAATACAAAGCTGACTTCTAAAACAAAAAAAGATGATTTGAAAAACAACATGATTCCATCAATACTTTATGGTGATCCCTGCAAGACGTCGGACTGTTTTACCTCAATTCCTATTGCTGGAAAATGGTCTTTAAATCAAAAAGGTGATGCAATTGGTCTTTATATGCCAAATACCAGCGCATTTCATTTAAGAAACTCAACGAACGCAACGGGAGTTACAACTTCGGAGATTTTTGGAGATCAATCTAGCAAGACAAAATTGACCATAAATCAAGATGATATGCCTGCTTTTGATACGCCATTTATGGTTCCTAGCTTAAAAACATGGAAAGTTACGGGTGGAACGCACCAAGATAATGGAAGAACGGGAACTTTATCTTCACTTGACTTCACGCCTTTTACAGGTCAAAGTAATGATGTATTTGCAGCGGCGGATGGCACAGTGATTACAGATTCAGATTATTTGAAATCTGTCTGGAAATGCGGTAACCCGAAACATGTAAGCTTTGGTCTTATAGAAGCAATAATTCTAGATCATGGTTTAGGATGGCAAACTTTGTATGGTCACATTAATCCTACAGTCATAAATGGTCAAGAAGTCAAAAAAGGTGACAAGATTGGACAAATTCAAGCAACGTGCATAACATCGAATCCACATCTACACTTTACTGTTTTCAAGAATAACGCACTGATAGACTTAACAGGGACAACTTTATCGGGATGGAAAATAACTTCTCAAGCCGATTATGCGATCTCGCTTTCTAAAGATACGCGATCATCTTGCTATTTAAATACATTTGCTAGTGGAATTAAAGATTTCCTTGAAATAACACAAGATAAATGTACTGAATATGGGCACTAAATAATAGAAAAAACTGAAGTGACCCTCTAAAAACGGAATCACTGGTTTCGGAATTCCGAAACCAGTGATTCCGTTTTTAGGGGGTCATTTCAGTTTTTGCGTCACGCCTATCATTTGAGCGAATGTTAAAATAAATATATAGCAACTTATTTATCAAATAGCATTATCCTGACAGACCCAGATATTCTAGGCGGCGTTCCAATATTTGCTGGCACTCGTGTTCCAGTAGAAGCACTTTGGAACAATCTTGAAGCAGGCGTGTCTATAGACGATTTTTTGGATGCTTTCCCGTCTGTTACCCGTAAGCAAGTGGGAATGGTGCTTAGTGCGCGTCCCCAGACGCGCATCATCCAGACCGGCGCGTCTGGGGACGCGCACTAAGCATACGAAATTACTGCGCCGCTTCGATCTTGCCTTTGGCGCAGTCAAAAAACTGCTTGCTCATCATTTGCGTCACGCTGCCCATCAGCCGGTTTGCCACAATGGCGATTGTGCCGGTAATCATGACATCGGCGACCCATTTTAGGTCTGTGCCGCCTTGGGCTGCATCAGTCAAGGTTAGCTCGGCGCTGACATTGGCCCCGCTGCCGGGGGCTTTGCCTACAGCTTTAATTTTGGCATAGTCGTTCAAACGCTTGTCGAGAAATTCGACATCGGTGTTGAATGTGGCTTTGACCATGCCAAAGCCAACGCTGACCACGACGCGGAATTTTTTGCCCGCTTCAAGTTCTTCGATCTTTTCGACCCCCGGGGCGCATTGTCCGACAAAATTGGCATCGGTCAAATATTCATATGCCTTTGGGCGCGGTGCGTTAATATAAGTTTTTCCTTCGAGTTTCATAATTGTTTGGTAAAAAGTGGCAAGTTACAAAGTAGCAGGTTGCAGGTTGCAAATGACAACCGAATCCTTCATCTGAGTAATTTTACTCTGCCCTTTGCCACATGATTAGTTTCCCATCGTATTTTGGTCGTTTAGATTTAATTTGCTGAACACCGAAGGCGTTCTATTATTTTATAAGCTTTTGTCAGGCATTTCTGCTTCAAATCAAGCTAAAATCATACCCCCAATGTTCGCATGGTTTCGGCGGTCTTTGCTTGCCCAATTGCTCGGCATCTATTTGCTGTTTGTGGCTTTGGTGTTGGGCTGTGGGGTTGCCATTCGGGTGCTGGTGCAACGACAACTGTGGCAAGACACCCAAAATAATAATCTTGCCTTAGCCCAAGCTGTGGCTCGTGAAGCCAGCCAACGGATTATTGCCGCTCGCACCACCATCATCCGGCTGGTCACCTCCGAAGGCCCCAGCATTACCGACCTCGCTAGCCGCGCCAAACAGGGCAATGCCGATGCCATTTACCAAATGCGGGCGCTATTACGCGATTTTAAAAATGCGAACCGTGATGCCTCGGTGATTTATTGGCTCGATGAGATTGGCGTAATGCGGCTAGCCGTGCCAGAATACCCCGCTACCATCGGGCAAGATTTTTCACGTCAACCCACTTTTCAAAATGCCAAGACCAAAAGCAAAGATGGCGTGTTGGTTGAATATGGTTTAGATTTCACCACGCTTGAAGGCGTGGTGGTGATTTCATTGCCACTATATGATTTTGCTGGCAAATTTCATGGCATGATGGCGCTTAATGTGCCGGTCGAGCGTTTTAATTCGCCGTTGCAAGCCTTGGCCCAAGAACATCGCAATCGTGACGATCAGATTTTTATTCATCTTGTCGATCTATCAACACCTAACAATACCCTCATTGCCTCGTCTGATTTTGGGCGAATGGAGCTTGACCCGAGCCGCGGTGAACGGCTACCCTTGGAATGTGGCGAATGTACTCAGCGCTTTGTTGATGTGAATAATAATGACTGGTTATTAAGCACAACGGCACTTAAGGGCGAAAACTGGGCCGTGATTGTGCGTCGCCCCACCCAAAGCGCCTTGGCTACGCTGAATAGCTTTAACACGTGGTTATGGTTGGCGGCGCTGTTGTTTGGCTTGGGGGGGGTGATGTTTTGGGTGGTGCTGATGCGGC
Source organism: Thermoflexus hugenholtzii JAD2 (assembly GCA_945877855.1). Classification (GTDB taxonomy): domain Bacteria; phylum Chloroflexota; class Anaerolineae; order J036; family Brachytrichaceae; genus AQU-03. The sequence continues at coordinate 5,579 of CAMDWA010000011.1, forward strand.
GGGTGATTCGGCCATTGCAAACGTTGGCACACAGATATAGCGCCAAAATTGGCGACCGCGTAAATATTGAGGGCGCGGGTGGGTTGCGCCCACCGCCATTGTTACGCAGCGATGAAATCGGCGATCTTAGCCATTCGTTGAGCAGCCTAGAGCAAAGTGTGGCCGATCATATTGGCGAATTGAATACATTGTTGGTCACTTCACGGGCCGTTGTTGGCACGCTCGAACCCCAAACCGTGTTACAAACCATCATCAACGCCGCCCGCCAGTTGGTGAGCATGGATGCCGCTGCCGTGTTGGCCCAAGATGCCAATCAGCGGTTGCGGGTGGTTGCCAGCGAGGGGCGCTCCGAGCCGTTTATTCGCATGACCGATGTGGCAGTCGATGATCCGATTTCGCCTTCGGCCAAGGCTTTTCGCACCGGTCAGCCAGTGCAAATTACCGCCGAAGATGAGGCCTCTGAGATTGCGTTGGTGTCATTTAAAGAAGGGTTTCGCTCGGTTTTGGCGATCCCCATTCTTAGCCGACATGTGGGCGGGATTGTGCTGCATGTGGCACGTTATGCGCGATTGTCGTTTAGTGAAAATGAGGTGAATTTGTTGTCTACCTTCGCCAATTATGCGGCATTGGCATGGGAACACGCCGTGTTGTATGAGCGCAGTGATGAGCGATTGCGCGAGGTTGCGGCTGAAAATCAACGTCTGTATCGTCAGGCGGTTGAAGACAAACAAACCTTGCTGGCGGCGGTTGGGCATGAGTTGCGCACCCCGCTGACCACTATCAAAGGCAACGCCTCAACCTTGTTGCAAAATGATGTCACGTGGTCAATCGACGATCAACGCCATTTTCTTGGCACGATTAGCGACGAAGCTGATCGCATGGCCGAATTGCTTAATCATTTGCTCGATTTAGCACGTCAAGAGACTGGCTTGTTGGCACTGAAACGCGCCCCCTATGCGCTGTCAGAATTGGTGAATCGTGCTTTGAAACGGGTTGAAACTGGCTCAAACCAAATTGTAAAAAATTTGCCGTCCCAATTGCCCAAAATTGATGTTGACAGCGCTCGTATCGAGGTGGTATTGCGCAATTTGCTGGCAAATGCGCTTGAGTATGGCGGCGGCTGGGTGCAAATTGCTCATTCTTGATTTGATGATGCCCCGTATGGACGGATTGGAGGTGTGCCGCCGTGTGCGCGAGAAGTCGATTGTGCCGATTATTGTATTAAGCGCGTTAGATGCCGAGCGTGATAAGGTTGCGGCGTTTGGGTTGGGGGCCGATGATTATTTGACTAAACCATTTGGGGTTGAAGAATTATTAGCCCGAATTCATGCTGTATTACGCCGAGCGCAATGGTCGCCGGTTAGCCCAATCACGCCGTTACATATCAAACGGTTTGCCGATGTCGAGATCGACATCGAGACTCGGATTGTGCGCAAGGCAGGTGCTGAGGTTAAATTAACCCGCACCGAATATGCGTTATTGCTCGAAATGTTGACCAACGCCAACAAAGTGTTGACCCATCGGATGTTATTGCAACGGGTGTGGGGCAATGAATATAGCGACGAAGCCGAATATTTGCGCGTTTACGTGGGGCGACTCCGTCGCAAATTTGAGGCTGACCCCGCTAACCCTAAACATTTTTTGACTGAGGCTGGGGTGGGTTATCGGTTTATCAGTTAGGTTTTATAGGGTGATTTTGATATAAAATAAAAGGTGACGTTATGAAATGGCAAGAAGCACGTGCTTTATTCCCCAACCGATGGTTATTGGTCTCTCCGATTACGACTCATGATGTTGGCGAAGAAGAAATATGGGATGAAGTTGCAATTATTGAGAATTTTTTGAACTCGAGTAATGCAATGTTGGCATGGTATCGTTATCAGCAGGCAAACCCAGCGCAATCTTCATTGCCGGTCAATACGACACGTGATCAAATAAATATCCATAAAATGTCACGCGGTATTGGGCTTAGGGTAAAAGATGAAAATTAGAGTGTTAAATGACTTGCCAATTGTTTCGGCTAATATTGAGGTAGCGGGTAAGTATGCTGTGTTTAGATCAGCATTACTCGATACCGGGTCATTTGGTAGTTTATTTAGAATAGATATTCTTGCTGAAGCCGGTATTCAAATTACAGACACTGCCCAATTGAGCAAAATATATGGCGTTGGCGGTTATGAAAATGTGCTTACTTTACAAATCGACAAGTTACAAGTTGGCGAATTAGAGATAACAAGTCCATTTATTCAAACAGGTGCAATGAATTATGGCATTGATATCGATGCTATTATTGGCTTTGATTTTTTTAAAGCGAGCCGAGCCGTTGTCGATTTTGATCGTTTTGAGTTACGAGTGGCTTAACTTGTAGGCTGAATACGCGGTATAACTGGCGCTTGCCCACGTTTAAATACCATAATGGTGCGCCGAAAGGTGATGACTGTGATGCCATTTTGGTTATAACCGATGGTTTTAACCTCGACAATGCCCACATTGGGGCGCGATTTCGACTCGCGCTTCGAGATGACCTCGGATTGTGAATAAATCGTATCGCCCTCGAAGACTGGGTTTGGTAAACGCACCTCATCCCAACCCAAATTGGCAAATACGTTTTGTGAAATGTCGGTCACGCTTTGCCCAGTAACCAATGCTAGTATAAATGTGCTATCGACCAACGGCTTGCCAAATTCGGTTTGGGAGGCGTAATGCGCATCAAAATGAATGGGTGCGGTGTTTTGGGTGAGTAGGGTAAACCAACTGTTGTCTACAGGTAATACGGTGCGGCCTAAGGGGTGTTGATAAATATCACCTACTTCAAAATCTTCAAAAAAGCGACCTTGCCAACCAGATTTGATACTCATAGCGTTTATTATCGCTAAAATAACGAGGCGGCCAACAATCCCCCAATTGTTGGTCGCCTCGTTGTTCCCTTGATCTAAATCAGTATGCTGCGATAAATAATATGATGTTGACTGATTTATGAATTATCAAGGACGATCAAGGGATATATACAAATTATCTACATCATTTGATGTAGATAATGGAAAAATTCTGATTACATTCAGAATTTTTCTTTAGGACAATATGTCTAATAATGCTACACTGTAATCGTTATCATAGCGCCTATTGAGACAAAACTGATGTCAAAATCACTGTGCCAGCATCTTGACCCCGACAGTGTTTTTGTTTTTTAGGGTAGTGATGGTCAAATATAGCTATTCAGAAAAGTCTTTTCAGAGGTTTTTGCTGATCTCACGCTATGTTTGTCAAGCATCGCTTGGCAGACATAGCGTGAGATTGGTATATCGTATTTTGTGGAAAGATTTATTTGGACACCTATATTCAGGTGGTCATGATTTTATGCGCTGCCTATAATCATTGGAGGGATGAGGAATGGGGATGCAGATTAGGCTTTTGTTAATAGATGACGATGCATTTAATTTAGATGGTCTAAAGACCTATTTGGTTTCAAAAGGTTATGACGTTCAGACTGCACAAGATATGGTGACGGCCCGCCGGTTGTTCAAAACCATGTTGTTTTCTGCTGTCATCATCGATGCGCGTTTGCCCGAAGATATTTCGTTGGTACGCCCCAAAATGCAAGCCAGTGGTGGCATTACGTTGATCCGCGAATTTAAACAACACAGTCCGCATCTTGGGGTGGTGTTGTTTACGGCGCACGATGATTTTGGCGGCGAATTTTCGGATTTGTTGCGTGCCGGAATGCGCGGTATTGCCTATGTGCTAAAAGGCCGCTCGATCTCGCACCTGATGCGCTCGTTATATGACGCGATGGAGGGGCGTGGGGTGATAGACCCAGATGTGGTGGACGTGCCTCAATGGCAGCGCTATGTCATTGCCAATTTGCCGCCTGATGAATCACACTGGGTGAAGGCCATTTTGGCAAATTTGGCGGCCCTTTCGTCCCAAGAGCGCATCGTGGCCGAGCGGTTGGCGGCGAGCCAAAAGATCAACTATATTGCCGAACAGATGAATTTGGACCCCAAAACCATTTATACCCACAAAACCCGTTTGCTGAGCAAATTGGGTCTTAATGAAGCCCCGCCACATTTAGACACGGTGTTATTATTGGCAAAGGCGCTTTGGTTGGTTTAGCGCAACCGAAACCTTGTTGCATCTATGCGTAAATTTTTGCGAGTCTGTTTATTCGTTGCTGCGGCGTTTGTGTTGTTTGTATATGTGCGTTTGACGCTAGATGTGGGCCAACCCTATCTTGGGGTCGTCTTGAGCAATTGGACATCGGAACTCTATCAGGTTGATCCGGCAACGCCTTCGGTTTGGCGAAATGTGCAAATTTTCCCTCCGGGGACGAGTATTCTTGCGGTGGATGGTGAGTCAGTGGATGGCGTTTCTAATCCAGTTTTGAAGGCATGGCAGGCCGGGCGAACAGAAGTCACTGTTTCGTATGTGTTGCCAAATCAACCTGATACCGAAGTGCTTAGCAGGGTTGTTCCCATTCAGCTATTTTCGTGGTTGCGCTATATAGAGCTTGTTTTTCAGTTTGGGTTGCCAGCCTTGATGTGCTTTTTGCTGGCCATAAGTATATTAAACACACACCAAAATTTTGATTGGCGTGCCGTTGCCGCGATTATTGGGGCCATTTTTTTTATTTTGCGGCAAGATGATCGCGGTATTCCCAGCTCGGTGATTTATGCCAATGCGCCCACGCTGCCAATTGATCATATTATTCAGCTTGTTTCGCGTTTTGTATATGGCAGTTATTGGTTTCCTGTCATTGCTTTATTGCTGGCATTTCCTAGCCCAATCCCAAAGATCGAACGCTGGCTGCGTATTGCAAGCGTGTTTGCAATCATGACCGCGATAATCATTGCCGCGCCTTATATTGCGTGCATCATGGGTTTGCACCCAGATATTGCAAAACAATGGGAGCTAAACACGTTGGCTGTCATGCGAACCTTTTATTCAGTTGTGGTGTTGGGCTTTGTTGTTTTGGCGATAAGAAGTGTGTGGCAGTACAAAAAACACCCTTCTCAGCACTGGTTAGCGTTAGTGCCTATTCCTATTTTTGCTGTTTTGGGGACGCTGTATTGGTTAACAGTTTATTTGCCAGCACACGAAAATTTGTTTTTACCGCAGGTTTCTGATTTTTTTAATCAGTCACTACAGGGTATGAATCGTATTAAATATAACTTTCGCCCGTTTTACATGGTAGCAGGGTTGATTATTACCAGTATCATTTTGCGCCATCAAACTTTTCACACACTCGATTCATTATTTGTGTTTACCGCACCCATGATCATTTCTTGTTGTTTTGCTGCGGTGATTGATCTGCTTGTGCGTTTTGTATCGGTTGACAACGAATTTTGGATCGCGCCGATTATTCCTTTGTTTTTTGTTGTTTTCGCCTTGACCGAATACATGTCATTCCAAATTAAAAATCAGGGTTGGATGTGGCGCATGTTTAACCGGCATTTGATCTCGCAACAAATTAGCCAAGGGTTGATTACACGCCATCAAGATTTGCATCAGCCAATGAATACGCAACAAATGGTTGAAACCATTACAAAAGAATTTGCGCTGGAGCGTTGCGCCCTTTGGTCTTGGCACGAGATTGACCAAACCTTTGAGTTGTTGGGCACAAAAAGTGAGGGACATACAGACACGTTGGCGGCATTGGCGACGGCAAATGATGCCGGTAGCCAATCTTATTTAATTAAACGTAATCAACTGATCTTGCCAAACCGTTGGCAAACCGAAGCATGGGTGCGTGAGGGCGGGCAAGTGCCATCTTCTAATGTGAGCAGTGCGTTTGGGTTGTTTGAGTCAATGTCGGCTTATGTGCCATTGCAAGCCAGCCAACGCTGCTTGGGTTTGCTCACTTTTGGCAAACGCCGCGACGAACCTACTTTTCATGCCCAAGACCTGCATTTGTTAGACACGATTGCCAGTAATGTGGCGCTTATTTTGTTGGGAAATGAGCAACTTAATGCGCTGAAACGCTTGCCTTTTCAGATTGCCCAAGCTCAAGAACGCGAACGCCAACACATTAGCAACGAATTGCACGACAGCACCCAGCAATTTTTGGGTCGGTTGCCCATTTATATGGCGACCTTGCTCGAAAGCGCCCGACAAGGCGATGACGCAAGGGCCGAGCAGTTGCTGGCGCAATACGAAGATGAGATTCGGCGCGAATCGTTGTTGGTGCGGCGCTTACGATCTAGTTTGTCGCCCATCACGATTGATCACGATTTTGCCAATTCGTTACGTCTTCTCGAAAGCCGGGTGGCGGCTAGAAGCGGTTTGATGGTGCGTGTGCATTGTGATGTTGAAGTCGTGAATTACACCACTGCCTTGCAACGTGAGAGCCTTTATCGTATCATTCAACAAGCCTTCGATAACGCTGTCCAACATGCGAGGGCGTCCATTTTGACAGCGTCGCTACGCATCAACTGCGCTGCGCACCAAATTGAGTTTGAGATTGATGATGATGGTTGCGGTATTGAGCCAGATCGCCCAGCCCAAGCTCGTATCGAGGGGCGCTATGGGTTGACCATTATGCAAAATCGCGCCCAAAGCAACGGCGGCGATTGTCATATCGATTTTGCCCCCGGGTTTGGCACGCGCGTCTATGGTTGGCTGCCGATTGCATCACCCGAATTGGCTGCTGCAGATGTTTAAATCGCCTGATGGGCGGGGCGCAGGCGTGGGCAAAACGTCAGGCAGTTTTTTGTCGCATCGAATATGATGCTTTACTTGATGTTCAACCTGCACAATACACCCTTACCCAAAACCACATTCAGCTTGTCTCAGCCACAGCCGCGCCGTTGGCTAAGCCGACGGGCGTTGGCGGCTTTTGTGGTGCTGGGTGGCGGCTCGCTATTTGTGTTGGCGCTTATTCTCGTGCGTGCAGCGTTATCTGGGCGTTTGGCCTATTATTTTTTATTGTGGAATTTGGCTTTGGCGTGGGTTCCTTTTCTTTGTGCTTATGTGGTGCATCGCCTCCCGCGGTTGCCGTTGTTAACCTTGTTTTTTGCCGGGCTTTGGTTGTTGTTTTTTCCAAATGCCCCTTATTTAGTGACCGATTTGGTGCATTTGCGCACGGTTGCCGAAAATCGTTTTTTGTGGCTCGATATCGTCATGATGTTTAGCTTTGCTTGGCTGGGGGCAATGCTTGGCTTTTTGTCATTGTGGCTGATGCATGATTGGGTAAACCGCGCTGCTGGCTGGTTATCGGGTTGGCTTTTTGTCATCGGCGCATCGGCTGCCGCTGGGTTTGGCGTTTATCTTGGGCGATTTTTGCGCTGGAATAGTTGGGATGTGGTTGCTGAGCCTTGGGAATTGTTCGGCGACATTATCGCGCCCTTTTTATCGCCGCGTGCCCATGCCCGTCCGCTGGCATTTTCACTGCTTATCGCCGCCATGATGTTGATGGGGTATGTCTCATTGGTTGTTTTTGCCAAATGGCAACGAGAAGAGAAAGGCGAAGGATAAAGGATAAAGGATGAAGGGTGAAGGATGAGGGGTGAAGGATGAAGAATAGATTAAACTGCATCCCTTATCCTTCATCCTTTATCCTTTTATGAGCAAATCCACCCATCTCGATCTCCCCCTGCGGTTTGGCACGGTGGGCATACCCAAAAGCGCAGTGGCAAATGGCGGCAGTGTTGGCGGGGTGCAACGTATTCGTGAATTGAATTTGAGCGCCCTTGAGCTGGGTTGGGTGCAAAGTGTGCGAGTTAGCGATGACACTTGCGCCAAAATTAAGGCGGCTGCGCTCGCAAATGAGGTGGCTATGAGCGTTCATGCGCCTTATTTTATTAATCTTAATGCCGAAACCGAAGAAATGTGGTTGGCTGGGCGCGAACGTTTGTTGATGGCGGCGCGGGCGGGTTATAAGGCCGGCGCAACTGATATCATTTTTCACCCCGGTGCATATATGAAAAAAACGCCAGCCGAGGCTTATAAAATTGGGCTGGCGCGTTTAGCCGAGGTTGTGTCCATTCTTAAAACTGAAGGCACTGCCGTAATTTTGCGCCCCGAAACGATGGGCAAAAGCGCCCAGTTGGGCACACTCGCCGAGATTATTGGCTGGTGCCGCGAGCTTGAGGGCGTATTGCCCTGTGTTGATTTTGCTCATTTACACGCTCGCCCAGGTGATGGCTCATTTAACACTTATGACGAGTTTGCACGGGCGCTGCATCAGATCGGCGAAGGCTTGGGCGACCATGCGTTGCAGCACATGCATATGCACTTTAGCGGCATTGCCTATACTGCCAAAGGCGAGAAGAACCACCTTAATCTGGATGAAGCTGATATTAATTACAAAGACTTTTTTAAAGTGTTAGCCGATTTTGGCGTTAGGGGGCGGGTGATGGGCGAAACTCCAAATATGGAAGAGGGCGCGGTATTAATGCAAAATACCTATCAGCGGGCGCTTGCCAAAGCGCGGGCGGCTTTACGTTAATTTAATTTCACGCAAAGCCGCAAAGATGCTGTTTTTTGCGCCTTTGCGTGTATCTTCTGTGTTTTCTCAATAATTAGGCTTAAACCCGAAAGATGTAATGTCGAAATCACTATATGGTCTTTGGGAGCAGGGTTTTGCCCTGCTCCCAAAGACCATATAGTGATTTCGACGAAAATTTGTTTTATTCTCCCTGTTTTATTGAGAAACTACTATCTTCTCAATAAATATCAATCAACGTCGGCTGGCGACGCTCATACGTTGCCAATTGGGTAAACCCAGCCTCACGAGCAATGGCAATGGCCTTGCCTAATTGCGCCCCTACTTGGTGCGGTGCATGTGAGTCTGACCCGATAGTGAGATAACGCCCACCCATTTCATAATACCAGTGAATGACGCTGGCGGGTGGGTTTGGCTCATTGCGCCCCTTGCGTAATGGGTTAGTGTTGATCTCGATGCCTTTGCCCCGCGCAATCACATGCCGCAATACCTCGCGTATTTCAGTTTCCCATTCGCCAATGTTATAGCTATTGCCAAATGCGGCTTGTCCATAACGCGCTGGATAATCGATGTGTGACAAAATGTCATAATCGCCATCAGCGGCTAAGAGTTTTAATTCGACAAAATAGCGCCGAAATGATTCACGCCAATTGCCAAAAGCGGTAAAAAACGAGGGCAAAAAAGTATTATGTTTGCCATCAACCCAATGCAACGAACCCAAGACAAAATCCCACGGGTAAGCCTGTAAAACTTGTTCAACCGTATCTAAATGGCGATGCGGCTCACTGATTTCGATGCCAGCACGAATGGTGAGCCGGTTACCATAAACCCGCCGAAAAGCATGAATGGCTTGCCAATAAGCTGGATGGTCGAAAAAATAGCTGGTGAAATCTTCAGCGTTGTAGTCTTCGTGTTCGGTGAAGGCAATTTCACGCACGCCAGCCGTAATGGCAGCGCGAATTTGCTCTTCCATTGGGTAATCGCAATCTTTGGAAAAGGCCGTGTGGCAGTGATAATCGACGAGCATGGTGTCTATCATACCCGCTCAAGTTAGTGTATGAATTACATTATCTAGAAAAAGACGGTATAATTGCCACATTATGAATGAAACATTAACTACACTCCTTGTAGCAGCGAGCAATAGTATCGCAATTGAAAAAGGGCGCGTGGTCGTGCGCGATGAAGCGATGCTACGCGCTAAAGGCATTGACGCATTGGTTTATTTGGCCGTGTTTGGCGATGAGACCCGTAAGGCAAATGCCCGTTGGTTGATTTGGGAAACGGCCCAAACGCTTGGCATACGCCCCGCCTCGATTCACGATTTGTATATCGCACGTGCGCAAGGGAAATTGCCTCATAGTTTTACCACCCCAGCGATGAATATTCGCGCCATGACCTATGACTCAAGCCGTGCTGCGTTTCGGGCGATTAACAAAGGCAATGTTGGCGCATTTTTGTTTGAAATTGCGCGAAGCGAAATGAGCTACACCGATCAACGCCCTGATGAATATGTTATTGTGGTGTTAGCGGCGGCGATTAAAGAAGGATTCCGCGGCCCAGTGTTTATTCAAGGCGATCATTTTCAGATCAACGCTAAAAAATATGCCAATGAAAAAGACCGCGATGGTGAAATTGAGGCATTGAAAAAGCTAATGCTTGAGGCGATTAAGGCTGGTTTTTACAATATCGATATCGACTCTAGCACCTTGGTCGACCTAAGTAAGCCCAATTTGGCCGAGCAACAACGGCTAAATTATGAGCTATGCGCCATGTTTAGCGATTTTATTCGCGCAAATGAGCCAAAAGGTGTGCATATTTCGTTGGGTGGTGAGATCGGCGAAGTAGGTCATAAGAATAGCGATGTGCACGAGTTGAAGGCGTTTATGGATGGCTATTCGCCATTGATTAAGCATCAACCCGGCATCAGCAAAATTTCGGTGCAAACCGGCACCTCGCATGGTGGCGTGGTGTTGCCCGATGGCTCGATTGCCGATGTGAAGATCGACTTTAAGGCGTTGTATGATTTATCTGAAGGCGCTCGCAATTACAACATGGGTGGTGCAGTGCAGCACGGCGCTAGCACCTTGCCCGAGGCGGCCTTTGGCGAATTTGTCAAGTCGCAAGCCATTGAGGTGCATTTGGCAACCGCGTTTATGACCATTTTGCTCGACCAATTGCCAAAAGAGCTAAACGCCGAAATGAATGCGTGGTTGTTTAAGAATGCCGCCGATGAACGCAAGCCGAAGGATACCGACGAGCAATTTATCTATAAGACTCGTAAGAAAGTATGTGGCCCATTCAAGAAGCAAATGTGGCATTTGCCCGAAGAAGACCATGTGCGCGTGGGCGAGGTCTTAGAAGCGCGTTTCGCCTTTTTGTTTGAGCAATTGGGCGTAAATAATACTCAAAATTTTGTGGCGCAAACTGTTACCGCAATTGAATTGCACAAAACGCCAGAAGATTATGGCGCGGCCCCAATTCCGGCTGAAGACGTAAGTGATTTGGCTGACTAAGTTGTTGGGGTATATCCCAATAGTGTAATGTCGAAATAAACTGGCCTTTGGTAGCATGGGTTTTGCCTATACGACCAAAGGTCAGTTGCTGTTTTCGACGTGTGTGTTTTTATGCCAAAGCCTGATTAATGTTTTGCATGACATCATCAGTTAATTTTGGCAATAGGTCGAGCGCCTGCATGTTTTCGTGAAATTGCGTTACATTGGTTGCGCCGTTGATAGCAGTGCTGACATTTGGGTTTTTGATGCACCATGCCAGCGCCAATTGTGACATTTTGCAGCCCAAATCATCGGCAATGCGTTGCACTTTGATCACTTTGTCGAGCAAGGCTTGATTGGTGAAACGTTCGCGTAACCATTCATAACCGGGCAAATCGACCCGTGTGCCTGCCGGAATGCCTTGGTTGTATTTGCCAGTCAGCAAACCACCGCCTAACGGACTCCAGATTGTGGTGCCTAACCCGATCTCTTTATACAGTCGCGCATATTCTTTTTCAACACGGTCGCGGTGCAGCATGTTGTATTGTGGCTGATCCATTTGTGGTTTGTGCAAATGATGTCGCTCGGCAATCTGCCACGCAGCCATAATTTGATCGGCGTTCCATTCGCTGGTTCCCCAATACAACACTTTGCCTTGGGTGATCATGTCGCTCATGGCCCGCACCGTTTCTTCGATCGGGGTGTCGGGGTCGGGGCGATGGCAAAACACCAAATCAACGTAATCTAGCCCAAACCGTTTGAGTGAGCCATCGATGGCCTGCATGAGGTATTTGCGGTTGAGTGTATTTTTGTCGTTGGGGCCGCGACCCAGCCCCCAATAAAATTTGGTGCTCACCACATAACTGACCCGCGGCCAGCCCATTTTCTTAAACACTTGCCCCATTATCTCTTCGCTGACGCCGGCGGCATAGCCTTCGGCGTTGTCGAAAAAATTCACGCCAGCGTCATAAGCCGCTTTCATGATCTCGCTAGCGTGGTCTACGCCCAATTGATTTTTAAACGACACCCACGAGCCATATGAAATGACGCTGAGTTTCAAGCCGGATGATCCTAATCGACGATATAGCATTTATAGTTCCTTAGCAAAGATTATAGCGGTAGCTAAGGCTGCTGGCATTTTATGATAAAACCTGTTGAATGTGTGTTTTAAACCATTTAGTTTGTGCAAGTTGATGGGGCGTTAGGTTTAACAAGACAAGCATTTTGCGATCTACTTTGCTTTTAACATCAAGAAATGGGTAAAACTTTTCAAAATCATCGCTTTTTAGACAATTTCTAATAATGTGACTTCCATTCAGATCGAATACTTTTTCATCGCTGAGTGCTTTGTAGCTTTTTCGGGCCTGATTCAATCCTATTAATATATGATCATAGGCCAATGTTTTGCAGACTTGCAAATGGTTAATCCAAGCAGCTTTATCAAAAGTTGGGGCTAATTCTTGTATATTGTCAGGGTGATATAGGTAGTTTTCAATTGAATATAACTTTAATATCTTGAGGTTGGGGATTTTGAGGCCTAAATGGTTAATTTCTTCATCGGTAATGTAATCACGATCCATTAAAGCCTGTAATTGAGGGTTGTTTTTAGCCGAGTAATATACATCGTTTTTGTCTTTGGCTGGCAAAAACACACGATTGTCATCACCCAATAGGTTGTAGATCGCTACATTGGTATTCTCGCAATAAGTGGGTGTGCGATTTCGAAAAAGTGAGGCTAGCATGGTGCGTGGCACTGCAATCTCGATAATATCCAAGCTTGATTTTTGTTCTGGCAGTAACGTCATTGGTTGATCAAAATCGAGTTGATCAAAATCGATAATAACAGCATTGGGGGCTTGGTTTGCATATTGGATAAAACCAAGCGAATGACTTGCTGTCCATAATTGACAACTATCAGGAATCCAATGATCGACAATTTCTTGTAATAAATCGAATTGGAGTGCTGTATTTAGATGTAGATCAAGCTCATCAATGAAATAAACACTGTCTGAAAAATTTTCGCGCCGCACCAGCAAATTGAGCAAAACATTTATCACTTCTTTTTCGCCACTGCTTAATAGGTTGTATGAAATTTCGCTAATGCCCTTTTTAAAGCGAATGTCAATCGTTTTTCCATCTAAGGGGGGAACCAATTCAACGAGATTAAGAGAAGTTGCAGGATCATCGCCAAAAATGCGTAACAACGCTTGGTTAAGTTGATCGGTATAGCGGAGTCTCAATGCTTCGGCGGTGTCTGAGCGTGCCCCACGAAAAATATCGCGTACTAGCCATTGCATTAGCACAGGCACATCGTTTTCAAAGCGGTCATCCCGATCGATAAAAAAACGTGGCCGATCGGTATCAGCGTCTGGGTCAAAGCCTTGCGGTGGTGCGGCACGGGTGAGACGTGATACTTGGCGTAGTGAACTGCGCCCGTAGAAAATGTTTTTATCGCTAGGCTTTTTTAGCTGACTATTTCCTATGCGATGATATTCTGAGTTATCGGACAGCCAAATATGAACATTACTATCAAGATTACTGTTTTTGGCATGATATTCTGTCTCAATACGGGCGTGATCTTTTGACATTGCAGAAGCATATTCAAATGCATCAAATATCGAAGATTTTCCACTGCCATTTGACCCCACCAATAGTACAAGTTTAGGTGGTAATTTCAAATTTGAAAGATCAATGGTTAAATTGTTGAAGCGTTTGAAATTAGTGAGATCAATTTTTGTAATGAACATGTGTCAATTTTATATCTATTGCAGGTTAATCATAACAATTTGGTATATTTTATGTGTGAATTTTTCTTTGTAATAATTGTCGCCCTTCGTGTATATTGCGCAATTCACCCAAATAAATAAGCTGGGTGATAGCATTGCCGAGGGCGGTTGCCTCAACCGGCCCGGCCAGCACAGGCACATTAGCGGCTTGTGCGGTTAGCTCACATAACAATTTGTTTTGCGCACCGCCGCCCACCACATGTAACACATCAACCGATTTACCAGAAATGCGGGTGAGTTCGCTCAATACTTCGGCATATTTGGCGGCAAGGCTGTCAAATATGCAGCGGGTTACTTCACCAACATCACGCGGTTCGGGTTGATGGCTGTTGCGGCACAGCTCAATAATCGCTTGTGGCATGTTACTTGGCGCAAATAAAGAGGCATCATTGGCATCGATGACGCTGCGTTTGGGTGTGGCGGCTGCCGCCATCGTCACCAATGCTTCATAGCCATAGTTTTGCCCATTTCGCGCCCACGCCCGCCGTGCCTCTTGCAATAGCCATAACCCCATGATATTTTTTAGAAAACGGGTTGTGCCAGCGTAACCGCCTTCGTTGGTGATGTTGGCGGCATAGCTGGCTTCATTCACAATCGGGGCTGGCAGCTCTAACCCCAATAATGACCATGTGCCAGATGACAAATAAGCAAAATTTGGCGAATTTTGAATTCTATTTTCACCCTCTAATTCTCCATTCTCCATTTTCCATTTTCCATTTCCTCCGGGCACGCCCACGACAGCACTGGCGGTATCATGCTGTGGCGCAATTACGATGGGAATGCCGTCATAGTAGCCCAAACTTGGGCCGGGTTGAACCAATTCACCAAAAATATGGGTTGGAATATTGAGTTTGTCGATCAAGTCGAGATCCCAAGTATGGGTTTGGGTGTTGAGGCATTGGGTGGTGGTTGCGTTGGTATATTCGTTGATTTGAACACCCGTTAGCCAAAAATAGAGTAGATCGGGGATGGTGAGCAGGCGCTGGGCGGCGTAGAGGGCGGTGTCGTTGGCCTTGGCGAGGGCCGCCAAATGATAGAGTGAATTGATTTGCACACATTGAATCCCCGTGCGCATATAGACCTCGCGGCGCGATATGTGGCTAAATACTTCATCCATCATGCCATCGGCGCGATGATCGCGGTAATGCACTGGGTTGCCCAACAAATTGCCGCGCCCGTCGAGCAACCCAAAATCGACACCCCATGTGGCAATGCCGATTGAGGCAATGGGGTAATTTGCGCGGGCTTTGGCAATGCCATCTTGAATGTCATGCCATAACCGTAATATATCCCAATGGCGCGTGTTGTGCGCCGTCACTGGCACATTTGCAAAGCGATGAATTTCTTCATGCCGCAGATTTTGCCCATCAAAATGCACCGCCATGACGCGGCCCGATTCGGCCCCAAGGTCAATTGATAATACCGTTTTTTTCATCTTTGCAAACCGTTGTTTGTTTGAGGGCGCTTGCCTGAAAGTGACTAGCGCGTGTTTTTTTATTTAATGTGCCCGCTCGGTAATTAATCCGGGGCGCACACCCAGACCCATCGATGCATCAAGGATAGCGCCGTGTAACGGAGTGGAATAACCCGAAGCCAAAAAGATAATGATATTGGCAATTTCAGCGGGTGCAATGAGCCGATGTTTGGGCAAATGATGTGTAAACTCGTTGCGTTGCTCGGGTGTCATCGCATCAAGGGTGCTGGCCTGAAACATTTTGGTGTTGGTGGCACCGGGGCATATGGCAAAGACATCGATCATGCTGTCGGTTAGCTCGGCGGCTAATTGGCGTGTGAGAAAGGCAACAGCGGCTTTGCTCATGCCATCTGATAAACGAAAGCCGGGAAAAGCCGTAATGCCGCCTCCTACCGAACTCAAGTTGATGATTTTGAGCGAATAATCGGTGATTTTGTTGCGCATGAGGGCCAAAAACGCTTGACACATTTTAAGGGTGCCATCGGCATTGATGCTGAGCATGGCTGAATCTTGCTCGCCGGGGTCATTGGCATAGGCCGCTACAGTGGCCGAGCCAACGGCGGCATTGTTGATTAAAATGTCAATTCGCCCCCAGCGTGTCATAGCTTGGGCCAAACAGTTTTGGATAGATGCAGTTGAACGTAAATCGAGCGCATGGGCTGATAATCGATCTGGCGCGTCATTTACGATTTTCAACACGTCGGCTTCGGGTTCACGGCCATCGGCATACGTAAATGCGACAGTTGCGCCGTGTGCCAACAATGCGTTTACACATTCGCGGCCAATACCGCCATAACCACCCGTAACAAACGCAATTTTGCCTTGTAGGCTAGTTTGACAATTTAGGGTCATCTGATTCGTTGGTAAGATGGGATTCATAACAAGATAAGATCATAGCAGTTGATTCATTTGCCACTTTTTTGTGAGCTGAAATCACGTGGTTTTATCAAATCGGAGAGCATATTTAGACAAAACGAATGCCAAAATCACTATCTCAGCGTTGTTATGGTGTCGATGACAACAAAACTTCGATCGGTTTGTTTGTTTTGTGCTTCCATACGTGTGCCATTTGGAAAAGCGTAAATACCAATGGCGATGTCATAGTCGCCAGATGGTATGTCGGCTGGCAAGTTAAACGTAAAATGTTGCAACACAATTTCGCCGGGTTGCCATAGCACCGTTGGGTAACTGGCGCATAATTGTTGGTCTCCTTGCCCAAATAATTTAAATTCGCCCGATGCGCGTTGATGTTGGTAAATATGAATAAATAGACTATAGGGTTGTTGAATGTGGTTTTGCGCTTGTAATTTCATTTGCACATTGAGCGTTTCACCTGCTTTAAATTGATGTTTATTCATTTTTAGCGCTTCGATAACAATTGTGTCATCATTATTGGCTTTAAAAATATGGCTATCATGGCCGAATGATGCAATATCTGAGTGAACAGTAGCCGAATAGATGACATGGGTGAAATCTGACCCGATGGGCAGCGCATCTGCTTTTAACACATTGACATCGGCAAATTGGTTTAATTTTTTTTCAAAATCGGGTTCAAAGGTTGTTAGCGCCGCGTAAATTGATGGTTTTGTATCAATGACTAAACATTGGTTGCTGTCAAATCCGTTTAATCGTTGCGTAGGCGGCAATTGATCACTGAAAAAGCGTAGATTGGGATGATCGGGCGCTAGGGGCACAAAGTAAATCGATATTTTTTCTGAATGAATACCCGATATAACACGAAACATTTGATTAATGCGTTGTTCCATTAACGATATCACATTAACATGGCCCATCCATAACGTATGAAAATCGTAAAACGTATGGCTTGCACCTAAAAACAATAAGCCAACGGGCAACAGATAAGCTATTTGCCATCTTGAGGCGATTTTAGAAATTGATAATAACCCTTGGGTCAGATGATGCGCCCCAAGCCCCATTAACAGGGCCAGTGGCACAACTAACCCTATGCCACGCAAGAAATGAGGGGCATAATTGCTAAGTAAACTGGGTGTGATGCTGAACAAGGCTAAGCCAATTAACCAGATATAACGCCAAAAATATGGGCGTTTAACACGCCAAAAATAAACGGGCGAGATCAACAAACCAACGCTAAATAAAAGACCAAGTGGCAGATCAAAAATAGGTCGGCTCGGTAAATTAAAGTTGATGTTTTTGTCGCCGGTATAAACAAAGGCTTTTAGCCACTCTTGCCCATTATTAATAATTGCATTGAGATCAAACATCGCTACTTGGCCAAATCGTTCGAGCGATTGGTTGGGGTAAAGCCAAATATAGGCAATTAACGGCATCATTAACCCAAGTGCTAGCAGCCCTGTGATGACGATTGGCTTGCGTAAGTGATTGCGAAGCAAAAACCAAATGAATAAAGTCAGATAGAGATAGAAGATCCATACGCGCGCCGAGAAATAGGTATAGGCCAAGCATCCCAACCATAAGCTTGCCATTAGCCAAGTTTTTTTTGTGTTTACCCGATAAGCCTGCCATAATGCCGCGCAACTTAAAGCCCCGATGAGCGGCAAAAGGTTCGCACGCAATGACATTTGGCTGATTTGCACATCCCAAAACAAAATTGCAGTTGCCGCTGCTGTCCATATACCTACTGGTCGCCCAAATAGTTGTTTTGCAAATTGATAATGGGCGCTTACGCTTAAAATGCCGATAAAAGTAGGCAAAATACGAATGCTAAAGATGGTTTTGCCTAACCCCCACAAGAAAAAAGCTTGTAAATACATCCAGCCAGATTCGCGTCCATAGTTATCATCGAAAAAAGGTGTAATACGCCAATGTTGAAGTAGCGACCATGCATTTACGCCGTTAAAAGCTTCGTCATAATTTAGCATATCGAACATGCTGGCCTGTGAATACCAACGAAAAAAAGCTGCAATCCACAATATGACAATTAAAGCGAGATTTTCGATGTTTACTCGCCTATAAGACGTGCGTGGTTGGTGGGGTTTTGTTGTGTAGACAACAGACAGATTCTTTGACATGAAACAACTGTGGTTGCTGATTTGTAAATTGACTCCATAGGCAAACGCTGTGGATTTGGTTCAGGCAACGACACTTGTTTTTTATCTTTAAATGGTTATAGCATGCGTGAGTTTAGCTTGTAACGATGTAAAAAGTTGGAAAAATAAAATAATGTTATATATATGCTACGTAGGTCCATGCGAAAACGCAATAGCACTAAATTAAGCCGAGGGATTAATTTTGAAGTGATTGCCCATTTGAATTGCCATAGATGGGGCATACTATTTCAGTTGTTTTAGGCTGGCTGCAAAATCTTTGGGGTAGGGGGCCGTAATCGTTAAATCTTCTTCGGTGGCGGGGTGTTTGATGGAGAGTGTATAGGCATGGAGCGCGACACGCCCCATCAACGGGCGTTCTGCGGCGTCGCCGGTGGCGCGATAATTGCGTTTGAGTTGTGAGAGCAATAAGGGCTGCCCATCGCCATAAAGCGCATCGGCCACAATTGGATGCCCAACGGCCCGCAGGTGCACCCGAATTTGGTGGGTGCGCCCGGTTTCTGGTTGGGCTTCGATCAGGGTATAACTCTGGCTTGTATTGCGCAAGCGTTGTAATACACGTAGATGTGTAATGGCGGGTTTGCCGTGTTCATCAATAACAGTGCGATGATGCCGGTCAGCATCGCTTCGGAGTGGTGCATTGACGGTAAAATTATCCCATGTTGGCAACCCAATCACTAAGGCGTGATAGTGTTTTTGCACGTGATGAAGTTCAAATTGCAAACTCAATTCACGATGGGCCTCAGGTGTGCGGGCAAAGGCGATTGCGCCGCTGGTTTCTTTATCCAGTCGATGCACTACCCATATTGGCCCAAATTCACGTTCGAGTACGTCGGGTAAAGCCGCGTTTATGCCATCACCTGCCGAAAGTAGCCCAGCAGGTTTATTGACAATGACGATGTCTTCGTCGGCATATAAGGTTTCGATTCGCATAAGAAGCTTTGAGCTATGAGCCATGAGCCGTGAGCGTATAACTCACGGCTCATGGCTCATAGCTTTCTTCCCCATCACCAATGAAATAATTTGGGTAACACGCCCATACAGGCGAGGGCCATAATCATCATGCGTAAGCCTTTGCCTATCCATGCCGCAGTGATAAATTTGACCCAACCCATTCGCAACATACCAGCGACAACACCACCAATATCAAAGAAAGGGTTGGGGATAAGGGCGAGGGCTGTAATCGCCAAGAACCCCCATTTTCGCACCCAACGCTCAATTCTTTTGGCAATGGCACTATTGGGCAACATACCGCTGCCGCCATAACCAGCCATATAGCCGGTAACTTCACCGATAGCGCCGCCTAAACCCATTACAAGCCCGATCATGAGTGCGCCATATTTGACACTGACCGAACAGCCGATGACAGAGGCAAATGGCACGGGGATCATGAATGTCGCGTTGTTAAGTACGCTGAGACCAAAAAGGCCGAAAAGGCCATAGTGACCAAAGGCTTCGAGGGCGTGATGGTAACGAATGGCAACAATACATAAGATCAGTGTAATGACAACAGCCACGACTAGAACAAGTAATTGTTTGCGCTTTGCGTTTGGATCCGCATTATTATTGTCTTGTTCAGTGGGTGTGTTGCTTGTATCGATAGCATTTATTGCAGACATAAATGGTTTAGAGGTTGTTTCCACAGTTTTTATACGTTTAGGATAAATTTTTGTTGCAATTGTTGTATTTGCTCAATAATTTGAGGCGACACAAAAAATGTAATATCGAGATCACTATCGCTTCGTGTTTGGGACAGGTAAAGCCAAGCCCAAACATGAAGCCATAATGAGTTTGGCGAAAATTTGTCTTAATTTCCACTGTTTATTGAGAAGACGCTATAAAGACAATTATTGCTTTACGTTTTTTTTACAACTATCTATTCTAACTAAGTTCCAATAGCGGTCGAGTAAAATCACAAGGCTGTCATGCCTATCTCGTCGGCATCAAACGATGCATTAAGAATACCGTCTGTATCTGATACCTTAATTAATGCAAACATATTAAGCAGAAACCCTGAACCCCGAAATGGAGTGAATGATAGTGTAAAACATAAGCCTGAAATGCCAAAAGACCAGTTGGGTCAAATGCGTTGGATTGTGATGCTGGCATCATTGTCGATTACGGTGGCGACGGCGGCTCTACCCATTTATACCGCCCAATTTAAAATATCGGGCACTGGCTTAGGTGGTTTGCTTTCAGTGAGTGCATTTATGGCAGCCTTATCGCGCCCGCTGATTGGGCGTGCCATCGATCATTATGGGCGCAAACGCTTTTTGGTGTTTGGGGTGGTCTTAATGTTGCTTGCCAATGTGTTATTTGCGTTTGCGCGTAGCACATGGGTATTATTTTTAGCCAGCACCGCACATGGCTTTGCATTAGGCACGATGTTGCTTGCTGCTTATACTATCACCAGCGATGTGGCAATTGGGGCAGGGCGGGGCAGCAGTTTTGGCTTAACCGAAGAATCGCAATATCGCGGGGGGCTGTATGGCATCATTTTGATGGTGCCGATTTTGTTGGCGACGGGTTATGATGTGCGCGGCGAATTGTCGATTACGCCAGATGTTTGGGCGTTGGCGTTTACATTGTATGCGGTGGGGGCATTGGTTGCAACATGGCTTAGCCTAACGCGCATTAAAGATACCCGTGGTGATTTGGTATTGACCCATGATGATACGCCAACCCCCAAATTTGGTTGGCGTTTATATTCACTTTTGGTCATTGTTTTTCTCACCAGTGCGTCTGCATATGGTATTCAGCCTTTATTGCTCAAGTTTATTAGCGATCATATTACCTCTAACCCTGCTTGGATTGCGTTGGCCTATGGTCCGGCTGCAATTGTGCTTGGCTCGTTGCCATCGCGAATGGGGCATTTGTCTGATCGTTATGGGCGCAAACTGCCAATGATGATTGGCTTGGGGGCCAGCGCTGTTTTTTCGATTTTGATCCCGTTTATGACCAGCATTTTGCCGTTGGTGCTTTTTGCTACCGTCGAGGCCATTTGCTATTCTGCGGCTGTGCCTGCCGAACAAGCGTTGGTGGCTGATTTAACTGGCGGTAAAAAACGTGGCACAGGCTTTGGGCTATATACACTAGCGCAGTCGATGGGTAAGATGGTGGGTTATCTTGGCATGGGGGCGATTTATGATGTATTTCGAGAAGGCCCATTTGTAATTAACGCGATTATTTTGGTTATTGGTATTTTCTTAGTGTGGCTTGCTGTGCGTGATGATGGGAGCCATGCCTTGCAAAGGTAAAATGTAAACAAATACGTCGATTGCCATGAACCCAATTGGAACCTTTTACTCGCCTAAGTTTTTAGAGCATGATATGCCCGGCCACCCCGAACACGCTGGACGATTGACTGCTGTGATGCATATTTTGCAGCGCAAGGCTGCTCATACAATGATCGCTTTGCCATTTGACGCCGCGACAAATGAGCAATTAGCCCGTGTGCATAAGGCAAATTATGTGCGTGATCTTGAACGCACCTGTGCCTTTGGCGGTGGTTTGCTCGATGGTGGTGACACCTATACCACCGATGCCAGTTTTGATGCAGCCGCGTTGGCGGCTGGGGCTGCGATGGAAGCGACGCGAGTGGTAATGAAAGGTGATATTAAACGCACCTATGTCTTACCGCGCCCCCCCGGTCATCATGCTTATGCTGATCATGCCGAAGGTTTTTGTTTATTTAACAATGTGGCTTTTGCCGCGCGTTGTGCCATAGATGAATTTGCCCTTGAGCGCGTGATGATTGTGGATTGGGATGTGCATCATGGCAATGGCACCGAGGCCATTTTTTATGATGACCCGCGTGTGCTTTATATTTCGGCCCATCAATATGGCGGAATTTACCCTGGCACAGGCACCTCAAACGCCGTTGGTTGGCAGAATGGCGTTGGCGCTAATATGAATATTCCATTGCCCGAAGGGGTAGGGGACAAAGGTTATGTGCGGGCGTTTAATGAACTGGTTGTGCCTAAAGTGCGCCAATTTAAACCCCAGCTTATCTTAATTTCGGCGGGTTATGATGCCCATTGGCGCGACCCGCTTGCCAATATGCGGGTTTCGATTGGGGGATTTGCCCAGCTTACTCACATTATGGCGGCGCTGAGTGATGAATTTTGTGGCGGTAAAATGGTTTGTGTGCTTGAAGGTGGCTATGATTTAGAGGTGCTAGGTTATGGTGTATTAAGCACGTTACAGGTGATGTCGGGTGTGCCCCTTGACCAAATTGAAGACCCGATTGGTGCTGCAAAGCATGAGATGGCGGTTGAGCGCTTAGATCCATTGTTTGAGCAAATTAAAAAGGCCCAACGGATTTAAATTGACTGTTTTATAAAACGGATTTGTAAAACAGACTTTTGCCGAAATCACATCATTACACTTATTTTTGTAATGTGGGCTGGCGTGATTTTTGCTTTTTTTCATCTTTTATTGTCCAATTTTCAATAAAGGATGAATCCTTGATGATGAATAAAAAATTAATAAACGATCTATTGAAATTAAAACAGGTTAACAAAGATATTTATGTTTGTGTCGCTAAATTGCGCACTTTTGTTCCTGAAGATGATAATGACGATGAGTCACCATTACGCCGCCCGTATGGCGTTTTTGTGTTTGAAGGCGAAATTGAAATGATTCGGGGCATGTATTTATCAATCGAGAACCCGACTCCCGATGATTTATTTGAATATGTTTTGCAAGGCATGGTAAAGCCAATGCCCAGCCCCGCCCGTTTGAAGCCGATGCGCACGAAACGGGTATTTGTAGAAACCCCAGAATTGCAGGCTGTGTTGCAACCCAAATTTGCCGAGTTATCAATTGAATGCTTAACCATTCAATCACGCAAAGCGTTTGATGAAGTAGCCGCAGGGTTGTCTGCCCAAATGAGCCAGATGATGGATGTGCCAGAAACCGCAAGTTTGAGCAAAGTGCCCGGTGTTACTGTGCCCATGATGGCTGAATATTTTGACGCGGCGGCGGCCTATTACCAAGCAGCCCCATGGGCGGGCTTGTGGAATAACGATGTCATCGAAATTCGTTATCCTGAAGATGCCAAGCCCTATTACGGTGTGGTGTTGGGCAATGGCGGCGAGCAATTTGGTCTTGCATTGTATGCATCGCTTAGCGAGTTGCAGCTCGCAATGAATGGAGAAGGCCCCAGTGACGAAAAAGACATGCTTAATTTCAACCTATTTTCGATGATGTATGGCGAAGTTTCGGCGATGGGTTTTGACGATTTAGACGCAATCGATAAATATAACTGGCCCGTTGTCAATGATGAGGCTTATCCCGGAGTTATTCGTTTAATTGTTAAAAAAGGGTTATCGGCCCCTACCGCAAAAGAAATTGCTATATTGAGCGCGGCTTTGCGCACCTTGCCAACATTTGTGCGTGATGAGATGCAAGCAACAGGCGATACACCCAAAGCTGCCAACAAGAGCTATGAGTTGCCAAATGTATATGGGCGCGACAAAATCATGCTTAAATACCCCTTGACTGGCGAAGTCATTGAGGAAGGGTCGCGCTCAGCACCTTGGGATATGTTAAATTTGGGGGATGCGTTTGATGATGATGATGATGAGTTCGATGATGAAGATGATGAGGAAACGTTGATTCCAATTGCCGATGAAAGTGCATTAATCGCGCTGACGGCACAAATTCAAAAGCATTTGCCGATTACATTTACACCCTCTAAGGAATTGCGGCTTATGCTCAAAGAGCAAGATATTCCAGTGCCTAAAACCGGCGCGTTGACGATTACAGAATGTGTGTATCAAGACGTATATGCTGGCATTAATGTTGCTGTGAGTATGGGTAAAGAAGGGGTATTGACATTGCCCTTAGTGTTTATTGACCTCGATAAAAAGCACCCACTCTATAGCGCCATCCAACAATATCAAGATGATTGTATGGTTGCGGCTGAGGGAGATGCCGAAAACGACTGACATTCATCTTTGCTTTATAGACAAATGTCAGAATCTAAGTCGATAAATTTGGTTATACTAGTAGGTGTATTTTTAACACTAAATCGTTAGGAAGGATTAATCATGGCAAAAGTAAAAATAGGAATTAACGGATTTGGGCGCATTGGGCGCCAAGTGCTAAAGGCGATGCTTGAGCGTCATAGCGATAAATTTGACATTGTGGCGATCAATGACTTGACTGATGCCAAGACAAACGCACATATGTTTAAATATGACAGCAACTATGGGCGCTTTAATGGCACGGTGGCAGTTGATGGCAGTGACCTAATCATCAATGGCGACCGCTTGAAAGTATTTGCCGAGCGCGAACCCGGTAACATTCCGTGGGGCAGCGTTGGGGCCGAAATCGTGATTGAGTCTACAGGCTTCTTTACCGATGCCGATAAGGCTCGCGCCCATTTGAATGGCGGCGCCAAAAAGGTCATTATTAGCGCACCCGCCAAAAAAGAAGACATTACCTTGGTGATGGGGGTGAACGAAGATAAGTATGACCCAGCCAAGCATCATGTCGTATCGAATGCAAGCTGCACCACCAACGGCCTTGCGCCAGTAGCCAAGGTGTTATTCGAGCGGTTTGGCATCGAGAAGGGGTTGCTGACGACAGTTCACGCTTACACCAATTCACAGCGCTTGCTTGATATGGCAAGCAAAGATCTGCGCGATGCTCGCGCTGCTGCCATTAATATTGTGCCCAGCGAGACCGGCGCTGCGCGTGCGGTTGGTCTGGTCATCCCAGAATTGGTCGGCAAATTTAGCGGTATGGCGTTCCGCGTGCCCACCAATACCGTTTCAGTGGTCGATTTTACTGCTGTGCTTGGCCGTAATGTGACCAAAGACGAAATTAACGCCGCGATGAAGGAATATGCCGATGGCCCAATGAAGGGAATTTTGGAATATTGTGATGAGCCATTGGTTTCGAGTGACATGAAGGGCAATACCCATTCGTCGATCTTCAGCTCGCTGGATACCTTGGTGATTGGTGGTAACCTCGCCAAAGTGGTGTCTTGGTATGACAATGAATGGGGCTATAGCTGCCGCGTTGGCGATTTGGCCGCGTTTATGTCGAGCAAGTAGTCAGTAGTCAGTAGTCAGTAGTCAGATAGTATGAGGTAACAACACCTTTTCGCCAATGCAAAACTAATCTGACTACTGTTTACTGCCCCTACCTCCCAACTTTCTCAATCCTCACCCCATTCACATAAATTAGCGCATTTTTCGACCAACCATACTGTTCTACGGTTTCACGAATTTGTGCTTCAAAACGATATGGGTCGCACGCATCTGCAAAAGAGGGCGTGCCGCTTAAATTGACAATGACCTTGCCATCCACCAACTCGGTTTCTGTCACCTTCATCGTCGAGCGTGCCACGGCATTTTGATAATCGCTATAAGTTGGCGATTTTAGGGCAAATAGATCATTTAAGGCTGCCGCAATTGGTTTAAGCGATCCTTCGACATCACGCTCAACCGGCACAACGCTGTCTTTGCTGCCCTCGCAAACAATTTTCTTGCCTTTTACGCCATCATCATTTTTGGCGATCATAAATACTTTCACTTTCATGCGCCCATTAATAATGATTGGCGCGTCTGGGGTGGGTTCGGGCGGCGAAGTCGGAACGATGATCGGGGTTGCCGTTGGTTTGGGCGTTTCAGTCGGGATTTGTAAGGCTGGCGATGGGATGATTGGGGTCGAAATGGTTTGAATTGGGGTGGTTTGTGGGGGGGCTTGTGTTTGTTGAAGAGACGATGTTTGGCTGCAACCTACCAATAACCCTGCGATGAGAACAGCGGGTAATAGGTGTTTTGTCATATCACTAATTCTATACTGAAAATTATCATCTTGATTTAGATTTTGAGCGGAATGAATAACGTGCGGCGCGGTTTGCCACTCAGCTCGCGGGTATGATGCCCGCGCCCGACTGTATCTTCGAGCAAGAAGACATCGCCACCATGAAAATGGCGTTTTTCGCCATCGCTGACGGTAATTTCGACATGCCCATCTAACATGACAACAAATTGTCGTTGGGGGGCATTGTGCCAAGCGTAATCATAATTGGCTGATGTTTGCCGAAAGATAACACTGGTTGCGGGAATTTGTTCGGATAGCAAACCAATTGCGTCCATATCGTGTAGCGGGTAGTCTATTTCATCGAAATGGGTTTCACCATCTGGAGTGGGGTAAATGCGGGTAATCTTCATGATTGATTGAGTTGATGAATGTTTTGCTGGTTTAACTATCGATGCCGCAAAGCGTAACTTTGGGCATCGATAGTCAAATCGGTCCTTTACCATTTAGTAATTTGCTCTAAGCATACCGTATATTGCTGATTTATTTTCACTGCGATAAACTTGGCCTATGCAAAACCTCACGGCTTATTGGGATTTGCCCGCACAGACCGAAATTACGCGCATTGGGCAAGTTGGCACCAATAATAAGCTTTATCGATTGACTGTAAGCGACACCCAAAGCTATGTGCTGCGTGTTTATGGTCAACATGCTAAACCCCAAGGTATTCAGCACGAGCTAAGCGTCCTTACTCAATTGAATCGGATGGCGCTACCTTTTGCGGTTACGGCCCCAATTCCGACCCGGCGTGGTGAGTGGTGGGCGTTATTAAATGATAATGGTAGATCGCGCTTGGCAATTCTTGTGCCATTCATCACTGGGGCAAACCCTGAGATTGGCAATTTGGCACAAAGCATGGCAGTTGGCGAGGCGCTGGCCCAGTTATTGTTGGCGTTAAAAAATGTGGATACGGCTGGCTTAAAATCGCCGCCTGCTTATCTTCATTTAGATGCGGTTCATCCCCTAGTGCCTGACCCGCTGATTGGCCTAAGCATGTTGGGTGGATTGTTGGCGAAACAAAAACAAGAACGTCTGAGCCTGATTTTGTTGCAAGTGCAGACACAAGCCCAACGTATTTATAAAGCATTGGGTGGGCAGTTAACCCATGGCGATTTTATTCATGCCAATATTTTGGCCGATGCTGAACGGGTCACTGGCGTGCTCGATTTTGAATTTTGTGCGCGTAACCCGCGTGTGCTTGATCTAGCCGTAGCGCTAGATACATGGGGGTGGGTTGAGATGGGGAGTGGACGCGAATGGGCGCATATCAATGCCTTTGGGCGCGGTTTTGGGCGAGTGATTTCGTTGACCACTGCTGAGATTGAGGCCTTGCCAACGTTGATTTTATTGCGCGAGGCGGTCGTGCTTATTCATATGATTGGGCGTTTTGTGGCTGGGGCCAGCCCATATATCGATGTTGAACAATGGCTTGATTCGATGTTGCAAATTGATGCTTGGCTGACATTAAACCGGCAGCGCCTGATGGATGACGCTGGCAAATGGTAAAGTTGGAAAAATAGTGCAAGCGCAGTTGGGGACTGCGCTTGCACTATCTCTTGGAAGAGACACATGAATGAGGATGCACCGCGGCTAGAACTGCCGCCACCCTCATTATTTGGCGGGCAGACCACCAAATTTGCCGATGGAAGGACGCACGGGGCTGGGTGAGCCGGGGATGTTCATTTGGTCATCAAAATAACCATGCACACCCATTTCTGGAATATCCAAGCCGCCAATTTCGACTTCTGGCGATACCCGTAGCAGTTTTAGTTTGTGTAAGAGCTTGAAGAAGGCATAGGACAATACCCCTACCACCACAAGAACTGAGATTGCCTCTGCAAATTGGGCGAGTAATTGGTTGACCCCACCGCCATAAAATAAGCCGCGCACAGTGCCTGTCATGCCATTCCAGCCTGCGCTTGCTTCTAGCCCATTGGCAAACAAGCCAACCGAAATGACACCCCACAAGCCATTTACAAAATGCACCGGCACGGCCCCAACTGGGTCGTCGATTTTGGCTTTGTCGAGGGCAAAGGTGGCAAGACAAACAATGACACCCGCAACCAACCCGATGACGGCTGAATCTATTGGGTTAACAAATGCACAAGGGGCAGTAATGGCAACCAACCCTGCAAGTAAGCCATTCACCGACATAGCGGGATCTGGTTTTTTGCTGGGGCCAAAAAACCACATGTAGCACATGGCGGTACAACCGGCCACCGAGCCTGCCACCAAGGTGTTTACGGCGGCATTCGCGGCCAATTGCCCAAAAGTGCCGGTGAAGCCGAGCGATGACCCCGGGTTAAAACCGAACCAACCAAAGAACAAGATAATGGTGCCGAGGATGCCCAAGGGTAAGTTGTGGGCTGGCAGCGTGTTGGCGCTACCATCTTTGTTAAATTTGCCAATGCGTGGGCCAAGCACCAACGTGCCAGTGAGCGCTAATGTGCCGCCGATCATGTGCACGACACCAGACCCAGCAAAATCGACTGCGCCATTACCCAAACCAGCAATGCGCCCAAGGTTTTGCAACCAGCCGCCGCCCCATACCCAGCCGCCAACCAGCGGGTAAATAAACATGCCAACAAACAACCCCATTAAACAAAACCCCGACCACTTGATGCGCTCGGCCATTGAGCCGGTGGGAATGGTGGCTGCCGTGTCCATGAAGACCATTTGAAAGATAAAGAACGCCAAGATGCCGGTGTTTAGGCCAATGCCACTTAGGGCAAACCCACTGCCGCCCGCTAGGCCAAATTGCCCAATGGCAATTAATGGTGTGGCAAGCATCCCAGTCCAGTCACCTAGGGTTACGGGTGAATGTGCCCATTCGCCTGCAACAGCTCCGACTGTGGCGACTTCGGGCCATGAGAAATTGACACCACCGAACATAAGACCAAAGCCAGTTAACCAATAGCCGACTGCGCCGATGCAAAATACCATCATGTTCATGGCCATCGTGTGGGCTACGTTTTTGGCACGGGTAAAACCCGTTTCAACCAATGCAAACCCGGCTTGCATGAAGAAAATAAGAAAGCTAGCCAGCAACATCCACATAATATTAAGCGCATTTTTAATTTCGCTTGCCGAAGCAGCTACATCTTCTAATTTTGGCGGTGGTGGGTCTGCGGCAAAGGTGAGTTGAATGGCCCCGAAAAATAGGGCTAATGAGGCTAATGTGCCGACGCTGCGAAGCATAAATCGGAATAAGGAAAATGGTTTATGTGTCATTGTTCTCTCCAAAAAATTAAAAATTGGAACAAGGGGTCATGCGCTTAAGTTCCGATAGGTATTGCAATGCGCAATACGTTTTATTGAGGGCATCCCAAGGGGTGGGGGTGCGTCGTGGCACACTTTGGTTAAATTGTGATGTGTGGTGATGTGTTTGTGTTATGTCGCAAACTGATGTGATCCGATAAGCCCTCCTAAAACAAAATTGCCCCAGCCAATTTGGCCGGGGCAACATGGTCCCAAAATAATGACGAAAAAACACGCCGCCCCAGCAACATGGCTGGGGCGGCGTGGACCCGTCTATAAATTTGTGACTAAAAGTATAGCACACATTTGAATGGTTGTATTAATTGGATTATTAAATTTTTTATTTGTGTCACTTTGACGATATCCGCTTAAGAAAGGCGTATAGCCTCAAATCTGCGAAAACTTGTTTGCATTTACGAATGTGACCGTGCCAAGTTTTTACGATTAGGGGATGATAGTTATTTTGTGCGTAAAATTTTGTGGATTACGACAATGATGAGACATGAAAAACCCAAATGTGCGGAATCTCAAGATTGATATTTTGTCGAATAACTGGTATGTGTTGCGTAAAGTCACTTTTGATTTTCAGAAGCGTAACGGCAAGTGGTTGACTCAAAGCCGTGAGGCCTATGATCGTGGGAATGGTGCAACAATATTGCTCTATAACAAAGTCCAACAGACCGTTATTTTGACCCGCCAATTTCGAATGCCGACGTATCTTAATGGTAATGCCAGTGGTATGTTAATCGAAGCCTGTGCCGGTTTACTCGATGCCGATGCCCCAGAAGATTGCATTCGCCGCGAAGTAGCAGAAGAAACGGGTTATGTGATTAGCAATGTCAAAAAAGTATTTGAGGCGTATATGTCGCCGGGGTCTGTGACTGAGATTTTGTATTTTTTTGTGGCTGAATACACCAAAGATCATTTAACCAGCGAAGGCGGGGGGATTGATGGCGAAGATATTGAAGTGTTGGAATTGCCATTTTTGCAAGCGCTTGCCATGATTGAATCGGGCGAGATTCGGGATGCCAAAACCATGATGTTGCTGCAATATGCTCAAATTAAGCACTTGCTAGGTTGAGTCGCTGTTTCGCATAGGCATTAAGTTAAGCAAATGAATACTTCATTATGCCCAACTATGACACCATCGCTGCGGGTGATGAATAATTCAAATTTATATTGTCCTGTGCCCAATTCTTTTAAATTAAACGTGTAGTTGCCATTGCCATTGACTGGCTTGCTAAAGCCCTTGTTGCCTTTGGGGCCACAATTGGCGATTTGGCTGCTGGGGTCGGCGGCCAAACGAATGGCATTGATGCCATACACATTCCATTCCAGCGTCATCCATTTGTCAGTGCCAGCCGCAAAGCGTTGCACGGGTGGGGCATGAGGCACATTTACCCAATTCAGATCTTCGGCTACACAAAATTTATACGGGCCATTGCCGCCTTTATCTCGATAATTGGGGTCACTCGGCAGACAATCACCATAGGGGACGGGTGTAGGGTAAGACGGTTTTGGGGATGAAATATTGCCGGAGGGTGGCGTTGGTGTCGCTATCGGTGGTTTTGGGGTGTGGGTTGCGGTGGGTAATGGGGTTTTAGTTGGCGTGGCTGTTGGGGCTTTTGTTGGTGTGGCGGTGGGTTTATCGCGGTAATAAAGTAGAGGGAAATAGACGTTGACCAAATCGGCGTCATCTGCATCTAGATGTCTGTTTGGGGCAAACGTCATACACAGCATCAAAATAAATATGGTTGTCACAAAGGGCCAGTGTGATGTTGTCTTCATTGTTGTAACGTAACTCATGATAGCACTGCGCGTAGCGGGCAAGTTGATAGCGCAAAGCGCTAAAAGATGAAGGGCTATTTCACTATCAATCCTCAAAATGCGTGGTTTTTGAGGATTGATAGTGAAATTGGCAAAACCTTTTAAAATTATTTATGAGAAATTTATAAATATATGGGTTTTTCCGATTAAAATGGCTGCCATTTTTGATAAAAAGAGGAAGATACACAATATGAAATTTCATTACAAACCTATTTTGATGACTGCGGTTACTGCTGCTATGGCAATTACTGCATGTGCTGCCCCAGCCCCACAAGCTGCGAACTACCCTTCTAAAAACCTAACCATCTTGGCCCCAGCCAACCCGGGCGGCGGTTGGGATCAAACCTCACGTTTGATGCAAAAGACGTTGAGTGAAGAAAAAATTGTGAGTGTGCCGGTTGAGGTGGTCAATAAAGGTGGCGCGGCTGGCACGATTGGCTTGGCTGAATTTGTCACTAAGAACAAGGGTGACACCCACACTATTATGACGATGGGCGGTGTGATGGTGGGTGGTATCCACTTAAACAAAAGCCCAGTGAATTTGAAAGAAACTGTGCCTTTGGCTCGACTCACTGGTGAATATTCAGTGATTGCTGTGCCAGCCAACAGCAAATTCACAACTTTAAAAGAGTTAATGGATGCCTATAAGGCTGACCCCAAGAGTGTGGTATGGGGTGGTGGTAGCGCTGGTGGCACCGATCATGTATTGATTGGCTTGTTGAGCAAGGCCGTTGGCGTTAGCGGCGACAAAATCAACTATGTTGGTTATGCTGGCGGTGGCGAGGCGATTGCGGCTGTGATCGGTGGGCAAGTGACTGCCGGCGTTAGCGGTTTTACTGAGTGGAGTGAGCAAGTCAAGGCTGGCAAAATGCGTTTCTTGGCAATCAGCAGTGAAAAGAAATTGCCGGGCGATTCAACCCCCACCATTAAAGAGGCAGGCTATGATGTCACCATCAGCAACTGGCGTGGCGTGGTGGCTGCCCCGGGCACCGATGCTGCGACTCAAAAAGCCATGATCGACATGCTCAGCAAGATGCGTGAATCAAAGTCTTGGAAAGAAGCCTTGGTGAAGAACAACTGGGATGACTTGTTTTTGACCGGTGAGGCTTATGGCAAATTTATTGAGTCTGAAGATAAAGTATTCAAGGATGTCTTGACTACGATTGGCGTGCTCAAATAATTTAAAAAGTGCAAAGTGCAAAGAATAAAGGGTAAAGTATCACATTCGCTACTTTACCCTTTGTTCTTTGCACTTTGCACTTTTCTATTTTTTATGAAGAATGATTTTCGCGTTGCTATTTTTATTATCGTTCTAGGCGTGCTTTATTTGTTAGGGGCCAATATGATTAACCAAGCAGGGAGTAGTGCGACGGTTGGCCCACGTGCTTTCCCAATTGGCATTGGTATATTGATGGTATTAAGCGGGGTATGGTTGGCGATTTCGACCCGTAACAAACAACAGGCCGGTTTGCCTCAAGATGAGTTAGAAGTTGTGGATTGGCGCACATTTGGCATGTCGGCTGCATTATTATTTTTTTATGCCATTGCGCAACCGATTATTGGCTTTTTGATTGTAACCCCGCTGCTTGTTTATGGCCAAATATGGATTTTTGGCAGTCGTCACTATAAGCGCGATATCGCCGTTTCGATCTTGTTGCCTTTATTGGTATATATTGCGTTTAACTATGCTTTGCGAATTAAGTTAGGTTAGATCAAACTTTAATTTTTTGTTATTTTAATAATGGACATTTTTTCTAATCTTATTGCCGGATTTGGCACTGCGCTGACTCCTGAAAATCTGTTATTTGGTTTAATTGGTGTGGTGCTTGGCACTGCAATTGGTGTATTACCGGGCATCGGCCCAGCGTTGACCATTTCGTTGTTATTGCCGTTAACCTTTGGGCTTAACCCAACCAGCGCTTTTATTATGTTTGGCGGCATCTATTATGGTGCGATGTATGGTGGCAGCACCACCAGTATTTTGGTGAAAACACCGGGCGAAAGCGCCAGTGTTGTGACAGCGCTTGAGGGTTATGAGATGGCGCGTCGTGGGCGGGGTGGGGCGGCCTTAGCCACAGCGGCGATTGGTTCATTTGTGGCTGGCACCATTGCCACCATTGGCCTCATGTTATTGGCACGGGTTTTAGCCGATTTTGCGGTGCTGATCGGGGCACCCGAATATTTTGGCATTATGTTATTGGCCTTAACCGCAGTAACTGGGTTGGGTGGTGATAGCGCCCCCAAGGCTATGTTCGCTACTGTGCTTGGCCTTGGCATCAGCATGATCGGTATCGATTTGCAAACCGGTCAGGCCCGTTTTACCTTTGGGGTTCCAGAGCTGTTAAACGGGGTCGAAGTTGTCGCGGCAGCGGTTGGGTTATTTGCGGTAGGCGAAGTATTGTGGAACGCGGGCACGGGCAAGAATAGCCAAGACGAGGTAATTAAAACCATCGGCACACTGATGATGAATCGTGATGAATGGCGGCGTAGTATCCCAAGTTGGATACGTGGTAGCATTTTGGGATTTATTGTGGGTGTTTTGCCGGGTGCTGGTGCAACTGTTGCGACCTTTCTCAGCTATAACCTCGAAAAGCGCAGTTCAAAAACCCCAGAAGAATTTGGCAAAGGCTCAATTGAAGGGGTGGCTGGCCCAGAGGCTGCCAATAATGCGGCGGCAGGCGGTGCAATGGTTCCATTATTGGCGCTTGGCATCCCCGGCTCTGGCACAACTGCCGTGATGTTGGCTGCGCTGCAACAATATGGCCTTAACCCCGGCCCTTTGTTTTTTGACAAAAACCCCACCTTGGTGTGGGGCCTGATTGCCAGTTTGTATATTGGCAATTTGCTGCTCTTGATCTTAAACTTGCCGCTGGTCGGTTTGTGGGTCAAGATGCTCGATATCCCCAAGCCTCTTTTGTTTTCAGGCATTTTGATGTTTGCCTTGGTCGGGGTGTTGGCGCAAAATGGCGGCACTGTCGATATGCTCATTTTGATCGCGCTTGGTCTCATCGCTTTCTTTATGACACGGCATGGCATTCCCATCGCTCCCGCTATTTTGGGGGTGGTAATGGGGCCACTGGTCGAGCAAGAATTTCGGCGTGCGCTTTCGATTGGGCGCGGCGACCCCACTATTTTCTTTCAACGCCCAATGGCCGCAGCTATGCTTGCTTTGTGTGTCATTGCGGTGCTGGTTCCCATTATCGCTTCTCGGCGTAAAAAGAGCGCGTAGGATAGTTGATAGTTGATAGTTGATAGTTAATGGTAATACTATCACTATCAAACTATTACTATCAACTATTACTATCAACTCTTATACTTTCGCTCAATTTCCTCAAATTCTGGCAACCCTACCAACTGTTGGCGGTCAGCCCAACTGAGCATGTGCGGCACAATCGGCGCACTCGATTTTTCAGACTTGAGTGTTTGTAACGCCGCTAAGGTGGCTTTGGCGGCCACCCGATTCAGCAAGCTGGGGTGAATAACAATCTTATAGCCAAATGCGGCCAACTCAGCGTGACTAAATAGCGGTGTTTTTGCGCCCTCGACCATATTAAACAGCATTGGCTTATCAATTAATTGGGGTAATTGGCTGATTTGTTCGAATGTTGTTGGCGCATCAACAAAAATCACATCGGCTCCTGTCTCAGCATACAAACGCGCCCGTCGCACTGCCTCATCAAAGCCATGCGTGGCAAGGGCATCGGTGCGGGCGATGATGACAAAATTGGGGTCGCGTCTAGCATCAAGCGCCGCCCGCAGTTTCTGCACATATTCTTCTGCCGAGATCACATCTTTGCCATTAAAATGCCCGCAGCGTTTGGGCATCACTTGGTCTTCAATGTGCATAGCCGCCACGCCCGCCCGCTCATAGGCCCGCACGGCGCGTTGCACATTTAGCACATTGCCAAAGCCATTGTCGGCGTCAGCGATCACTGGCAGCGTTGTTGCCTCACAAATGCGGCTGATCTGATCGACCATCTCTGTCATCGTCGTCAACCCCAAATCGGGCACACCCAGCAACGAATTGGCGATGCCCGCCCCACTGATATAAATCGTCTCAAAGCCCGTCGATTGCACCATTCGGGCCATATAGGCATCACTCACGCCGGGGGCCACGATCAGGCCCGGCGCGTTTAGTTGTTGGCGAAATGTGTTCATAAATTATAGCCATGAGCCATGAGCTTCAAGGCTCAAAGCTCATGGCTCATGGCTTCTTCTTATAACCTGCCGCCTCATTCAACAACTGCGCTGCCCCTTGCAAACCGGTGCTGCCGCTAGTGCCGAGCATTTGCGCCAATTCTTCTTGGCGGCGCAGGTCTTCGAGCTTGAGGGTATTGGTGCGGGTGCGTTGACCAACTTGTTGTTTCTCGACCCTAAAATGTGCATCACCAAAGCTAGCAAGTTGTGGCAAATGGGTAATACACAATACCTGATGGGCGTGTGTCAAATTCCATAATTTCTGCCCCACAATCGTGCCAACCCGTCCGCCGATGCCCTGATCAACCTCGTCAAAAATCAGGGTAGGGGCGTTGTGGCTGCCCGAGCGTGCCAAAACCGCCTTGAGTGCCAACATCAGCCGCGCCGTTTCGCCACCCGATGCCACCTTGGCCAGTGGTTTTAGCCCTTCGCCCAAGTTTGGCGCAATCATAAACTCAACCCGATCCGCCCCGGTCGAATCGCACGGCTGTGGCACAATATTCACCTCAAACCGCGCCCCGCCCATTTTTAGGTCAGCCAATTCTTGCTCGACCCCAGCCGCCAATGCTTTACAAGCCGCTTTGCGCTTGTTGCTTAATTCAGCCGCCAGCGCATCTACCTCTTTTTGCAACACTTTCTCGCGTTTTTTTAGCGCGTCAATCCGTTCATCGCTGCTGGCTAATTCATCCAATTCTTTTTCGGCTTTGGCCAAATATTCTAATACCGCATCAATCGATTCGCCATATTTGCGTTTCAGCTTCTTTTGCAACTCCAAACGGCTTTCCACCATTTCTAGCCGTTTGGGGTTAAATTCGATCCCATCGCGATAATCGCGCACACTGCGCGCCACTTCTTCCAAAATGACATTGGCCTCGGTCAACGATTTAAATAATTCTTCGAATTGTTTGTCGAAACGCGCTAAATTCACCAGCGCCCGCCCAGCTTGGGCAATTTGGTCAAGCGCGGCGGGGTGATGCCGGTCGCCGGAGTCGTATAGCACCGTATAGGCTTCGCTGGCATATTCGGCCAGTGCTTCGGCATTGGCAAGGCGGGTATGTTCTTCTTGCAAGGCGGCTTCTTCGCCTGCCTTTAATTTGGCGCTACGAATTTCCTCCACCTGAAAATTCAACATATCGAGCCGACGCGCTTGCTCGCGGGCGTTTAACTCGGTGCTTTCGCGTTGTTTGATGGTGCTGCGCCATTCGCCGACTTTTAGCGCCACTTTTTTGCGTTGTTCCCAAGTGTTGGCAAATGAATCGAGCAAATTGACATGTTCCTTCACCCGCAATAGCGACAAATGTTCACTTTGCCCATGCACGTCCACCAAATGCTCGCCAATCTCGCGCAGCACGCTTTGGCTGATGGCGCTGCCATTCACCCGACACACCGTGCGCCCACTGTTGCGCACCTCACGTGCCAACACAATATGCCCAGTATTTTCGTCGTTTTCTAAATTGTGTTCACTCAGAATGGGTTTTAGACTTTCGGCCACTTCGGGGCTAATATTAAAATCGCCCTCAATAATGGCTTTATCGGTGCCAACGCGCACCATGCCGGGGTCGGCTTTATCACCCAACAACAAGGCAATCGAGTCGATCAAAATACTCTTGCCTGCCCCCGTTTCGCCCGTAATGACATTTAGGCCACGATCAAATGAAAGATCAAGCGAATCAATAATTACAAAATCGCGTACGCGTAGTTCGGTCAACATGGTCGTGAAAGGGCTTAATTGTATCCAGATTGTGAGGTGTCCACCCAGCATACATGGGGCAGACGTTGAGCAATGGCTCATCTTTTTAGCTAAGCTTGTCTCATGCAAGTAACTGAACCTCCTGCACCTCAATTTATTGCCCGTCCCAATAATCGTTTAGCCCTCATCATGTTGGCGACTACGGCCGTCTATGCCCTCATCACCCATGAATTATTATGGTCAAGTGATTTTGGGCTAAACCTCTCGTTAACAGTAATATTATTTTTGGCATCATTGTGTATTACCGTCAAGCTTGGTGTGGTGCAATTGCGTGGCGGCGGTCGATGGATGGCGCTGCCGATTGCCATTTTTGCCATTTTTTATGTTATACGAGATTCGCAAAATTTACGTATTTATAACGTGCTTGCCATACTCATCGCTTTTGGGGTAATGGGATTGCGCACCCAGCAAGGGCAGGTGCGTGTAGCCTCGGTCGTGTCATACATTGCAGGCATGTTTAGCACGGGTGTTGAGATGTTGTTAGGCGCGTTCCCACTATTAACCAATGAAATCGACTGGCGATTAATTGCATTGTGGCGGCCTTGGCAAATTTGGCGGCGTGTTGCCGTTGGGGTGCTGATTACTTTGCCGCTATTATTGGTGTTTGGTGGTCTATTTGCTGCTGCCGATGCTGGCTTTGCTCGCATTTTGCGCCAAATTTTCAACCTCAATTTAGCCGAGTTAATTGGGCGTATTGTGCTTGTCATCACCATCATGTGGCTGGCGATCGGGTTGCTTTCAGCCATGGTGCTACCCATCTTTCATCATATTGGCAAATCGGCTATGCCGGCCATGTTTAAACT
Organism: Thermoflexus hugenholtzii JAD2; assembly: GCA_945877855.1. Lineage (GTDB taxonomy): Bacteria > Chloroflexota > Anaerolineae > J036 > Brachytrichaceae > AQU-03. Next base: position 43,489 of record CAMDWA010000011.1, read on the forward strand.
CGGTTTGGTTGAATTTGGTTTGCCGCTGAGCGCCCTCACCTTGTTGTTTGCGGCTTTTGTGGCACTACAACTCACCTATTTGTTTGGTGGCGAGTCGATGGTTTCGGTAGCCAGTGGCCTCACTTATGCCGATTATGCGCGACGTGGCTTTTTTGAGCTGGTGGCAGTGGCTGTGCTTTTGTTAATTGTCTTGTTGCTGGCCGACTGGCTCATCGACAAATCTGATGCGCGTGTGTTGCGTTTCTTTCGCATCATCGCCAGTGTCTTGATTGCCCTGATGGGCATCGTCATGGTTTCGGCTTTTCAGCGCATGTGGCTTTACACTCAAATTTACGGCCTCAGCGAGCTACGCATTTACCCAACTGCATTTATGATCTGGATCGCCATGACGTTTTTGTGGTTTGCCTTCACCATTTTGCGGGGCCGCACCCAGCGCTTTGTCTTTGGCGCAATGCTGGCAGGTTTTGTGACTTTGCTGGGCCTTAATCTCGTTAACCCCGATGCGCTTATTGTGCGTTTTAATGCGCAACGGGCGGGTGGGCTTGTCGCACTCGCGCCACGTGCCTCACGTTCGTTCGATTCTGAATATGTCATGCAACTCAGCGCCGATGCCGTGCCGGCCCTGATCGAGGTGATGCCAACCCTATCGGCACAAGATCAAGCCCAAGTGCGCAACTATTTGCTAAACACAAATTATCGCCTTACAAATTGGCGCAGCTTTCATTTTGGGCGTTGGTGGGCCAATCAGGCTATTAGCGAAATGCCCTAGAAATCGGGTTTATGAAAGAAACCCGATTTTTGTGATGATAATATATGCGTGCCGATGTTACTAACCTAGGCATGCAACGCTTGCCTAGGTTAGTAACATCGGCGAAAACGAACAACACAACAATAAATATGAAAGCGCACATGACTTCTAAACCTATTCTCGGCATCATCACTATTGGGCAATCACCACGCCCCGATTTTGAGCGGGCTTTTGGCGCACATGCCCCCAACGCCGAGGTGCGGGTAATGGGCGCACTTGATGGTCTCAGCCATGCCGAGATCGATGCGTTGGCCGCCAAGCCAACCAATTACCCCTTGTTGGTCAAATTGGCCGATCAAAGCACGCGCAGCATCGGCATGGCCGAAATTCACAAACAAGTGCAAATTCGCGCCAACGATTTTGCGGCCTTGGGCGCAAAAGTCATTGTTGTGGCCTGTGCCGGTGGCTTCCCCGATATTCACAGCACGAGTTTGGTTGTCATGCCGGGTAAAATTGTGCCCGCGATTGCCAACGCCATCGCGCCGCGTTGCCGCATTGGTATTGTGTCACCCTTGCGTGAGCAAGCTCCGGCTGCCGAGGCCAAGTGGCGGGCCGATGGGTTCGACCCGCTTGTGACATGGATGTCACCTTTTGGCAATCATCAATTCGACGAACCCGTTGCGGTGATGTCTGACCCATCTATCGAGCTAGTTGTGCTCGATTGTTTGGGCCATAATGATGATGATAGACGCGAATTTTCGCGTATGTGTGGTAAACCAGTCTTGCTTGCCCAAACCATCGCCGCCCGCGTGGCGGGTGAGTTGATTGGGTAAAGTTGCGTTTGTTCATTAAACGCAAGTCTTTTTTAAATTGATTTTGTCGGACAATCTGTCTCGTGCGTTAATATCTTTATCATCCAAATCGTTTAATAAGTCGCTTGCGTGATGTAAAACCTGTATGTTTCGATTGGCTCTTGCTTCTTCAATTGCTTGAATCGTAGTTGTGTTCGGTAGCTTTAACTCAAAGGGAATCCCATTTTCAACGACGATTCGGGTCAAATAGAGTCGTATTGCCTCGGTCATACTTAGTCCAAGTCCATTTAAGATCGTTTCAGCATTCTTCTTTAAATCGGGTGTGACCCGTGCATGAATCAATACACTTTGTGGCATAGACCAATTGTATAATAATTGTTATACAATTGGTATTACTCAACTTCATCCCAATTGGGTCCTACGGCTACATCTGCCCGTAACTTGACACTGAGCGGGTAGGCGTTCTCCATTTCGCGGTGAATGAGCGCGGTCATGATCGCCACCTCATTTGCTGGGCAATCAAATACCAATTCGTCATGCACTTGTAGCGTCATTTTGGCTTGAATGGGCAACCCCTCTGCCGTGCCTGCCGCCATTGCACGATGAATATTAATCATGGCGATTTTCATGATATCGGCGGCGCTGCCCTGCACAGGGTGGTTGATGGCTTCGCGCTCGGCGCGGCGCTTCATTTGCTCATTCACCCCCGGCGCTTTAAATTCGGGGAAATAGCGCCGTCGGCCTAACACCGTTTCAACATAGCCTTGTTCGGCAGCCAAACGTTTGGTGTTGTTGAGCCATTCTTGCACCCGTGGGAAACGCTCAAAATAGCGCTTAATAAAATCACCCGCTTGCGCCATCGTCATGCCGGTGTTTTGTGATAACGCAAACGCCCCCATGCCATAGGCAATGCCAAAGTTGATGCGCTTGGCAAAGCTGCGTTGCACGGCGTTGACATCGGCCAAGGCCACATCATAAATAGCTGCTGCGGTGGTGGCGTGAATGTCTTCGCCGCGTGCAAAGGCTTCTTTCAGCGTCGGGTCGTCGGCCAAATGCGCCAAAATACGCAACTCGACTTGTGAATAATCGGCGCTGATAATGCGCCAGCCGGGCCGCGCCACAAATGCCTTGCGCACCCGTCGCCCAATTTCGCTTTTGATTGGGATGTTTTGCAAATTAGGGTTGGTCGATGACAAACGCCCTGTGATAGCTCCCGCTTGGTTAAAATCGGTGTGAATACGGCCTGTTTTGGGGTTGATGAGCAACGGGATGGCATCAACATACGTGCCTTTTAGCTTGGCCAATTCACGATAATTGAGTAGTAACGGAATAATATCGTGTTTGCCTTGTAGTCTTTCAAGCACATCGGCGGCAGTCGAAAAGGTTGCGCCGCCGGTTTTGCTTTTGGCGGCATTTTTCGGCACACCCTGCGTCGGCAATTGCAATTTGCCAAATAGCACATCAGACAATTGTTGGGTTGAATTGACGTTAAAGACTGTGCCGGATAAATCAAAAATTTGCTTTTCTAAATCGCGCAGTCGTTGCGTCACCTCGACCGACAATTGGCCCAAATATTTTACATCCAGTGCCACACCCGCTGTTTCCATATCGATTAACACCGGAACCAGCGGCAATTCGACCTCATTTAACAGCTTTTCAAGCCCCAACTCATGTAATTTTGGCTTAATGCGATTTGCCAAATGCAATGTCGCATCGGCATCAGCGGCGGCATAAGGTGCAATTTGCTCAATCGGCACGTCAGCCATGCTAATCTGTTTTTTGCCGCTGCCGATCAGTTCGTTGATTTCGGTCATTTGCCAGCCTAAAATATTGCTGGCTAAGGCTTTTAGCCCAATTTGGCTACCGGGGTCAACCACAAATTGAGCCAACATAGTGTCAAAAACAGGTTTGTGAATGATGACACCGACTTGCCGCAAAATTGCCAGATCGAATTTTGAATTGTGGGCGATGAGTTGCACGTTGGGGCGTTGTAGGGCGTGGGCAATCGGCTCAAATTTGGCTGAGGTGGGGTCGAGTGACCAAGTAGCGGGTTTGTTTTCTGCATCTTGGGTGGTGGTTGCCGCAAATAAGTTCGTTTGGCCTTGCTTGGTTCGTTCTGCCGCTGTATCATTATTTCGCATAGGCATATACCAGCCAATACCTTCTTGCACACTAAAAGACATGCCAATCAATGCGTCTTGTAGTGGATCTAAGCCAGTTGTTTCAGTATCAAATGCAATCACCGAAGCCGCATTAAGATCAGCCAACAAAACCTTATAGGCTTCGTCACTATCGACCACATAGGCAACAGTGGGGACCCCGTCTACTTTTTTTGACGCGAGATATTTTTGTTTAGATTGTTCTTCGGGTAGTGGAAATAGCGGCGCTTGTGGCTCGACCACAACTGGGGGCGACACAGTTGTGGTTATAGGTTGGGTGCTGCTTGGAATGCGTTTAATCAAACTTTCAAAACGCAATTCTTTGAGCAAACCCATCGCTTTGCTATAGTCAACCTCGGCTTTACAAGCAGCCCAATCCACATCCAGCGGCACATCGGTTTTGATGGTGACGAGTTTTTTGCTAAGATAGGCGCTATCTTTGCCATCACGCAACGAGGTTTGGGCACGTTTTGCCGTAATTTGGTCTAAATGGGCATAAATATTATCGAGCGTGTTGTAATCTTGCAACAATTTGGCGGCAGTTTTCTCGCCAATGCCCGCCACACCCGGCACGTTATCGCTTGTGTCGCCCAGCATAGCCTTAAAGTCAATCAACTGGTCAGGGCGCACGCCAAAGCGCTCGACTACCCGCGCCTCGTCATACATCATTACATCGTCAAATGAGCGCCCCGATGTCATCACTGTGACAGCAGGGTTAATCAGTTGGAACGAATCGCGGTCGCCGGTGACAATGACGACGCGCATGCCCTCGCCACTGGCGCGGCGGGCCAAGGTGCCAATGACATCGTCGGCCTCAAAGCCATCGGCGGTAAAAATGGGGATGCCAAAGGATGTAACCAGTTGTTGGATGCGCGTAATTTGATAGCGCAGTTCGTCTGGCATCTTCTCGCGAGTTCCTTTATAAGCCTCATACAAATCATCACGAAAGGTGCGGCCAACATCAAAGGCAATGGCGAGAAAATCAGGCTGTTCTTGCTTCCATACTTTAAAAAGCATATTGGTAAAGGCAAAAACCGCGCCAGTAAATTCTTTGCTGCCATCGGGATGCTCAATTGATAATGGCGTGTTGGCCATAGCGAAAAAACCGCGATACGCCAACGAGTGACCATCGATGAGGATGAGTTTGGGGGAGGTGCTCATATAAAGGATGAAGGATGAAGGATGAAGGATGAAGGATAAAAACTTCATCCTTCATCCTTCATCCTTTTATTCTTCCCTTTATTATAAAACGTTTGTTCTTAGGCATTTGGGCAAAACGGTTTGCCATATAGTTGAGGACGAGATGGGCGATTAACATTAACCAAATATTTTGGGTGATGAAATAAAGCGTTGTGCTGACGAGCAAATAAATGTTTGTGGCGGCAGCGGGGGCGCGATTATTGTTGCGTATCAGCAATTCGAGCCAAATCAGCCCACTACCGATTAGGCTGCCATAAAACAGGTCATTAAGAATCAGCACTGGCACGGCACGATAAAACAACCAATGCACTTCGTCATAAATCGCATGAGGCCATTGCTGGGGCGTGTTGTTTAATACGGCATGGCGCAAGGCAGATGGGGTCATGATCCACAATGTTGCCGTTGCCACGATGCACAGCCCTATTGTCAGCTCGATACCCATTAACCAGCGGCCGAGGGCAAAGCCAGCCCAAAAATCGGGGGCGCTGATGTTTTGCCCAAGCCCCATGACATCACGGCTAATAATGCCAAGCGCAAATGGGGTGAAGGGCAATATTATTTTGATGACAAGGTTAAATAGGGTGCGCCAAGTGTTTGACAGATACGGGTGTTGGTGAATATGGCGATAGGTGACCGAGCCGAGGAAAAGAAAACCTGCAACCCAGCCAATAAGGACGGTTTGATAATGCATAGTGGATGACGATGTGATGACGATGTAAGTAACAATGTGTGACGATGTAAAATGGCGGTTACAAGAAGCGAGGGGCAGATTTTAATTAAAATCTGCCCCTCG
>CAMDWA010000012.1 GCA_945877855.1 Thermoflexus hugenholtzii JAD2
GAGGTTTCTTTCACGCTGGCTTTTGCTTGCCTCGGTTTCGAAGTGGGCTTTATTTGCCACTCGCTCAGGTTATTTTGTCAAATCTTTTTTAGACTAAACTACTGTTAATGGTAGTGGTTGGGTGTTGGTTTTAGCAGATTTGATGATACTGGTGATTATTTTGATAATTTCAGTTGCATCTGTGTTGATACTTTGGAATTGCTCTTTGGTAATTAACTCAGTCGCTTGAAGCAATTCAAGCCAATAAATGCTTTCGTTAATCTCTTTTTGGGCGATGGCCATTTTGTGAATAAAATCTTGTTTGCTTTCTGCATGTTCGGCTTCTCTAATCATTGCCCCAACCGCGGTACCACATCGTAAAATTTGCTTCGATAAAACAAATTCCTGTTTGCTTTGACACAAAAATTGATATAACTTCACGATTCTAACCGCAAAAGCAAAACTTTTTGTTGCGATAACATTATGATTCGCCATAGTAAATTAATGGTTAATGGTTAATGGTTAGTGGTTAATGATTAATGATTAACGATTATTTGTTAGTGGTTAAGAGTGCGGATATAACAATTATCAATGGTCAACACTCAACTGTCAACCATTGATCATTAGCTCATTAACCATTGACCATTAACCATTGACCATTGACCATTAACTCATTAACCATTAACCATTAACCATTAACCATTAACCATTAACCATTAACCATTAACCATTAACCATTACGCCTTAGTGATAAAATTCACAAACGGGAGATTTGACAAAGTATGAACAGCGCGAACGAACTGGTCGGAGCACAACTGACCCAAGTAGAAGAGACTCTACTCAACATTCCCGAAATGCACCCCTCCAATTTACGCAACGCGGTCAAGACCATCGTTGCCAGCGGGGGCAAACGCTTGCGCCCGCAAATTTCATTGCTGGTGGCGGGCATGTTCGGCAAACAAGACCTACGGGCCGCCATCGATGTGGCGAGCGCCGTCGAGATGTTACACACAGCCACCTTGGTGCATGACGATATCATCGATGGGTCATTGGTGCGGCGCGGGGCCGCCACCTTAAACGCGGCCTGGACCCCAGCCGCCACCGTCTTAACTGGCGATTTTTTATTTGCCTTCGCCGCCGGGCTGGCCTCACGCGCCAATAGTGTGCGCGTGATGAGTATTTTCTCTGAGACTTTGGGCGTGATTGTAGGCGGCGAATTGCGCCAACAATTTACCGACTGGGCACGCCGCCGCACCCGCGAAGATTACACCGAGCGCATTTATGCCAAAACCGCCTCGATGTTTGTATTGGCGGCGACGGCTGCCGGTGTGGTCGCCGAGGCCAGCGAAGTTCAAATTACGGCACTCAATCAATATGCCCGTCATCTGGGTTTAGCGTTTCAAATCATGGATGACGTGCTCGACTTCACCGGCGAACAAGCCACCGTCGGCAAACCGGTCGGCAGCGACCTGCGGCGCGGCCTTATCACCTTGCCCACCATTTGCTATATCGAGGCCAACCCAGATGACCCGCTATTGCCCTGCGCCCTCGAAGGCAATTGCAGTGGCGAAACCTACGCCCAATTGGTCAAGCGCATCCGCGAATCAGCCGCAATCAAAATCGCCGTCGCCGAGGCCAGCACCTTGGCAAATGAGGCCAAACGCCATTTAGCCAACTTCCCCGATAGCCCTTATCGCACCGCCCTCGCCGCCATCGCCGATTTCACCGTCGCCCGCACAACCTGAAATTAATGGTTAATGGTTAATGGTTAATGATACAAATTAATCATTAATCATTAACCATTAACCATTAACCATTAATTCGTGATTTCGATTCTCATCGTTAATTGGAATGTGCGCGATTTGTTGCGGGCGTGTTTGCGTTCGCTGCACACATTTGCGGCCAGCAGCCACCCCCAACACATTGTGGTGGTCGATAACGCCTCATCAGACGGCACAGTCGAGATGCTGCACAACGAGTTCCCCGACGTGCATTGCATCGCCAATACCAGCAACCGCGGCTTTACCGGCGGCAATAACGATGGGCTGGCCTGGATTGAAAAGAATTTACGATCGGCGGCAGAGGTTTCAAATCGTCAATCCGATTATATTTTACTGCTCAACCCCGACACTGAAGTGACCGCCGGGGCCTTAGATGCGTTGTTGGCCTATGCCGATGCAAACCCAGATGTTGGTGTGGTCGGGCCACAATTGCGCTATCCCGATGGCAGCATCCAGTCATCGCGGCGGCGCTTCCCCACCCTATTCACCGCCATGACCGAAAGCACGTGGCTACAAGCCTCATTGCCCAGCCGCTGGCTGGATGGGTTTTATGTGCGCGACCGCACCGACAACCAAACCAGCGTCGTCGATTGGGTCATGGGGGCAGCCATGCTCACTCGCCATTCTGCCTATGCGAAAGTTGGTGGTTTAGACGAACACAATTTCTTTATGTATTCCGAAGAATTGGATTGGTGTCGGCGCATCGTGCAGGCAGGTTGGCGCGTGGTTTATCATCCGGCGGCTGTCGTCATCCATCACGAGGGCCAAAGCAGCCAACAAGTCTCGGCCCGTCGTATGCGCTATTTCAACCGCAGCAAAGTGCGCTATTTTGCCAAACATCACGGCGCGGCCCAAGCGGCCCTATTACGCAGCACCTTACAAGCCCAGTTTTTGTGGCAAATGGGGCTTGAGGCCGCCAAATGGCTGCTCGGTCATCGCCGCCCCCTGCGCGCCGAGCGTCTGCGGGCTTATTGGGCGGTCATTTGTGGAATGAGTGAATGAGTGATTGATCTCCATTCAACTAGTAACTCAATCACTCATTCACTCATTTGCCCACTATGACTTGCATTAAAATTCGGGCATGGATATCAAGATTGAAGCGCTTACTGCAAGCCAACTCAAAACCCCCGATTTCAAAAACCTCGTATTTGGACGCACATTCTCGAACCGTATGTTCACCCAAAAATGGACACACGATAAGGGCTGGCACGATGCCACGATTGGCGCTTATGGCCCAATTTCGCTCGATCCATCCACCTCGGTGCTACATTACGCCCAAGAAATCTTCGAGGGCACCAAGGCCTATCGCCGCCCCGATGGTGGGGTCAACCTCTTTCGCCCTTGGGAAAACGCCGCCCGTTTTAACAATTCGGCCTTGCGTATGGGCATGGCGACAGTCGATATCGAATCGCATGTCGATGCCATTGCGCAGTTGGTGCGGCTAGAGCAAGATTGGGTTCCCGCCGCAGAAGGCGGCGCATCGCTCTACATTCGCCCCACCATGATCGCCACCGAGGCGGCGTTGGGCGTGCATGTCTCCGACAGTTTCTTACATTACATCATCGTTGGCCCCACCGGCGCTTATTTTGCGGGTGGATTCAAACCAATCTCGGTGTTGATCTCTGACCAATATGTGCGGGCGGTGCGCGGCGGCGTTGGTGCAGCCAAAACCGGCGGCAACTATGCCGCCAGCTTGTTGGCCGGGGCCGAAGCCGGCAAGCTGGGTTATGGGCAAGTATTGTGGCTAGACGCGCTTGAGCGTCGCTATGTCGAAGAAGTGGGCGGCTCGAATATCGCCTTTGCCTACGGCAACCACATCATCACCCCAGAGCTATCGGGCAGCATTTTGCCCGGCATCACCCGCAAATCTGTTTTGCAACTCGCCCCCGACATCGGCTATACCATGAGCGAAGAAAAGATCGACGTGTATGATCTGTTACGCGATATCGAATCGGGCGAAGTGACCGAGGCCTTCGGCATCGGCACCGCCGCCGTCATCACCCCCATCGGGCGTTTTGGCTATGCTGGCAAAGATTACACGGTCAGCAATGGCGTGGCCGGGCCGGTATCGCAACACCTGTTTAAGGCACTCACCGACATTCAATATGGTCGCGTGGCAGACCCCTATGGCTGGACGATGAAGGTTTAAGTTTAAGATCGTAGGGGCACGGCATGCCGTGCCCCTACGATGCTTTTAATGCCGGATAAAGCGCCCGATAAATTTGGTGCTGCTGGGCATAATGAAGCACACGACTGGGGTTTGGCAAGGTGTGGCCTGTAATATGCATGGTGCTGGCACACGCCTCATCAAGATTTTGCCAACAGGCACAACCCACCCCGGCCAATAATGCCGCTCCAAAAGCGGCGCCCTCATTGGTGTTCACGGTCACCAATTCCGTGTCCAATACATCGGCCAAAATTTGTCGCCATAAGGCGCTCTTCACACCACCGCCCGAGATGCGCACTTGCGAAATGTTACCTAAGCCAGCGTGTCGTAACAAATCAAAATTATCACGCAGCCCAAATGCCACCCCTTCGAGCACGGCTCGGGTCATGTGAGCCAAGGTGTGACGCACCGTTAAGCCGACAAAGGCCCCACGTGCCAATGGGTCGGGGTGTGGGCAGCGCTCGCCCGTAAGATAAGGCAAAAAAGTCAACCCTTCGCACCCCGCTGGCGCTTGGGCCGCCAAAGACATCAAGGTGTCGTAGCTGGGGGGGCTGATGGGTGAAATCGCCACCAAGGTGTCGCGCCACCAACGCAAACTGCCGCCAGCCGACAACATCACCGCCATCATATGCCAACGCCCCGGCACCGCATGACAAAACGCATGAAGCCGCGCTTCAGGTTCGATCATTGGGGTATTGGTGGTCGCAAACACAACGCCACTCGTGCCCAACGTTAAGGCCACCACGCCCTCATGAATGGCCCCGACCCCAATCGCCTGCGCCGCCTGATCGCCAGCACCCGCCACCACCGGCGTACCAGCCAACAAGCCAGTTTGTGCAGCAGCCTCGCGGGTGATATGCCCAGTCACTTGTGTGCCTTCAAATAAGGTTGGCAGCCACCCCGCTGTAATCTCCAGCGCCGCCAACACCGGCGCTGACCATGTGCGCTCGCGCACATCCATCAACAATGTGCCTGCGCCATCCGATACATCCATTGCAAACCCGCCGGTTAACTTTAAACGCACAAAATCTTTGGGCAATAACACATGCGCAATGCGTTTATAAAGGTCTGGCTCGTGTTTTTGCATCCATAACAATTTCGGGGCGGTAAAACCAGTCAGGGCGTCGTTACCGGTGATGGCAATGAGGTTTGCCCGCCCGATCCGGCTGCGAATGTCATCACATTCTGTGGCGGTGCGTTGATCATTCCACAAAATGGCCGGACGCAACACTTGTTGCTGAGCATCGAGCGTCACCAAGCCATGCATCTGCCCGGTGAGGCCAAGCCCCACAATTTGCGCAGGGGCAATACCCGTTTGCTGCAACACAGCGCGAATACTCGTTATCGCCCCCTGCCACCACAAATCCGGCGATTGTTCGCTCCATAATGGATACGGGCTGGCGCATGCATAAGCAGCACGGGCAACCGCCACAACCTCACCTTGCATATTAATTAACAGTGCTTTGGTGGCAGTGGTTGAAATATCTAAACCGAGCAAATAAATAGACATCATTCGCCCCATTATCAACACAATTGCAAGCAATTCAATTACAATCGACCCAATGAACACCCCTTCAAAAATTGCTCTTATCACCGGCGCGGGCAGCGGCATCGGCAAAGCCAGCGCATTGGCGCTGTTACGCGCTGGGTATGCGGTTGTCTTGGCTGGTCGCCGTGCCGAGGCGCTACAGGCCACTGTTGACGCGGCTGGTGCGTTGGGCACTCACACCCTCATCGTGCCGACCGATGTCACCGACCCAAACTCGGTGCGGGCTTTATTCGCCAAAACAGTGGCCACCTATGGGCGGCTCGATGTGTTGTTTAACAATGCCGGGGTCGGCGCACCGGCGCTACCGCTCGAAGATTTGACTTATGAGCAATGGCGGGCAGTGGTCGATATTAACCTGACCGGCTCATTTTTGTGCACCCAAGAGGCGTTTAAGATCATGAAAAGCCAAACGCCTCGCGGCGGGCGCATCATCAATAATGGCTCGATCTCGGCCCACGCCCCGCGCCCCAATTCGGCCCCCTATACCGCCACCAAACACGCCATCACCGGCCTCACCAAATCAACCTCGCTGGATGGCCGCAAATATGACATTGCGTGTGGGCAGATCGATGTCGGCAATGCCGATACCGAGATGGTATCGCGGATGAAGACCGGCATAATGCAAGCCAACGGCCAGATTGCGGTTGAGCCGACGATGGATGTGGAGAATGTGGCCAATGCAGTGGTGTTTATGGCCAATATGTCGCTGGATGCCAATGTGCAATTTATTACGGTCATGGCGACCAAAATGCCATTGGTTGGCCGGGGTTAACGCATAGAGCAAATTCCTAAAAGATGAAGGGCCGATTGCACTATCGTTCCCTCAAGTGTAGATTGAGAGAACGATAGTGCAATCGGCATTGCTACAATTTTCACCCTTTCTCGATAATAATACTTTCGCCAATTTTCGACTGCCCGCCGGTGAATTTCACAGGCAAAAAGACAAGGTATGAATAAATAGGGCACAACCTACCGTGCCCTATTTTAATATTTTCATATAATCGTTATGGGTTCCAATAAAAAAACCATATCACGGTATCGCCATCTATTTCCGCTAAAGCCCGATAGTCGTCAGTAACGCGTGCGCTCCAAAATGGCCCTTTAGGTTGAAACCTAATGCTAGGATGATGAGGGTTATCCAACCACAGTTCAAAAGCTTCATCAGCACGGCGGCGAATATTTTCCGGCAAAGCGTTATAACAATCCCAAAAATCAGGTGTAGCTAACGACTTCATATTTATGGGGGCGTTATTTTACCCTCAGCATTAAATAACGGCTTAGCCTGTGAGCGTTGGCTTATAACCCGTGTACGTATCCGCTCGAGTTGCTCTGGGGTGGTTGACTCAATCGCCGCATCCCATTTAGCATCTGCGTCAGATTCTTGTTGCCGCAGCTTGGCTTTTAACAAAGCAACAAAATCTATCACCTGCTTCTGAGCATCTAACGGAAATTGCGCAACTGTTTGTGCCAACTCTTCTATAGATGTTTGTATTACAACCATCCTTAAATTATAGGTTATGTTTGCTTATTGTTAAGCTATCTACGCGCCGCCAACACCACAGCCACCACCCGCTCCAAATCGGCCTGCGACAAATTTGAGCCAGAGGGCAAACATAGCCCGCGCTCAAACAAATGTTGGGCCACATCGCCGCCCACCGACTCATATTTGGCGAAAATAGGTTGCAAATGCATGGGCTTCCACAATGGGCGCGACTCGATATTTTCGGCCTCTAATGCCAAACGAATCACCTCGCGGTCGGCCCCAAATTGGGTGGGGTCGATGGTAATGCAGGTCAGCCAACGGTTGCCCTTACCCCACGGCGCTTCAGGCATAAAACCGATCCCCGGCAAATGCGCAAGCCGCTCTTCATAATAATCAAAGTTTTGGCGGCGTTTTTGCACGCGGTCGTCCAACACTTGCAATTGCGCCCGCCCCACCCCAGCCAACAAATTGCTCATGCGATAGTTATAGCCAATTTCAGTATGTTGATAATGTGGCGCAGGTTCACGGGCTTGGGTCGATAATTTACGCGCGTGTGCGATCAGTGCACCGTCTTCGTCGTCCTCATTCGTCACCAACATACCCCCGCCTGATGTCGTAATCACCTTATTGCCATTAAACGAAAAAATGCCAAAACGCCCCAAGGTGCCGGCCAAATGCTCTTTATAAGTCGCGCCCAAGGCCTCGGCGGCATCTTCGATCACGGGCACGCCATAGCGGTTGCAAACGGCAAGAATGGGAAACATATCGGCAGATTGCCCATATAAATGCACCACCACCACCGCTTTGGGCAAACGGTTACGCGCTGCCCGCGCAACCAAAGCCTGCTCAAGCAAATCTGGGTCCATATTCCACGAGGTCGTTTCACTATCGATAAAGGTCGGATAACCGCCCAAATAAATAATCGGGTTAACGCTGGCGGCAAAGGTGAAATCCGACACCAACACCTCATCACCCGGGCCAACGCCCACCAATTGCAAGGCCAAATGAATGGCAGCCGTGCCAGAGCTAACCGCCAACGCATGGGCACAGCCCACCATTTGGCAAAATTCGCGCTCAAAGCCATCAACATTTGGCCCCAGTGTCGAAATCCAATTGGTGTCGAATGCCGATTGGATATAACCTTGTTCAAGGCCAGACATGTGAGGGGGGGAAAGGTAGATTCGGGAATGCATGGGTGGGAGTAAGTAGTAGATAGTGGATAGCGGATAGTGGATAGTTACAAAAGCGCTTAACTATCCACTATCTGCTATCTACTATCTGCTATCAACCTTTTATTAATTCGTCTGATGGTAACACTGTCTCTGACCAATAACGCAAGAGGGTGACGGGCTGCACCTGCGGTTGCAGCAGCGGCTCGCCGTGTATTAAATACCGTAATGCCATCTCAACCTCATTAAACCCCGCCAAGGCCCGTAATGGCGTAGTACCAGAAAAACGCGCATTAATCTCAAAAATTTTGGGCACGCCTTGGTCTAAACGAAATTGAAAATTGATCGGGCCATCGGGTTGCAGGCGACGCGCCACTTGGCACACAAATTGGTTCAGCATTGCATCTTCAACGACAAAGGCGCGGTAAGTGTTACCGTCGCGCAAATGCCGCCGCATCACAATCGACAAACACGCCTCGCCAAAGCACAGCGCCCCCGCCGTATATTCCGATTCATCATCGCCGAGGTGTTGTTGAATAACAGGCTGCTGGGTTTGAGCAATGGCCTGCGCCAATTGCTCGGGCGTGCGCACCAATTGCACCCCCACCGAGCGCGCGCCGACACGGGGTTTGACAATGAGCGGAAAACCGCGGCGTTGCACCAGCGCGGCCTCATCACCCGGCAAGCAAGAGTCGGGAAATGGGAAGCCGTGTTGTTGCAAATACTGGGCGGTCTTCCATTTGTCGTCGGCAATTTCAATCACTTCGGGGCGGCTGACCAAAATGCGTGTGCCAAATTCTTGCTCAAGCGCCTGACGGTGTTGGGCAAAAATGAGCAATTCAACATCTGTGCCAATCAACACCACATCGGGGCGGCTGGCGGCGATGATTTTTCGCATCACGTCCATATAATCAGGGCGTGTCGCCATCGGCACCAAATGGGCTTCATCGGCCCAATATAACCCCACCGATAACGGGCTGGGGTCAACGGCAATAATATAGGGCTTGAGTGGCGAATTGTTGAGTGAGCGCATAATGCCTTGCCCAAGCAATGCGCCCGCGCCGGTAACGAGTATTTTCATGCTGATCAAAAAATTACGAATTGCAAATGAAACAATGAAACGCTCAAAACGCTGCTGTGTTCGTTCTCATTCGTAACTCGTAATTTGTAATTCGTAATTGTCTTAGGGTGTCACGACAACGCGCCACATGGTCAAGCTCATGCACATCTGAACCGATTGAGACGATGGGGTTAATTTCATCACACAAACGCAAAAAAGCCGGAAAATCATATAAATATGAGCTGCTAATTTCGATGGCGACATTCTGAACACGGGTCGCCAACATCATTTCACGAAACAAATCATCGGGAAATTTGCCAAAACGTTTTTGATACATACCACCCGGATGCGCCAACACATCAATCGGCGCATATTTCAGCAAACCCAGCGCCAATTCACATTCAATTTCGGCAAAACGACGGGCATCTTGGGGATTGGTCTTGTCGTAATCATCAAATTTGCCATATTGTTTTGGGAAAGTATGCACACTGCCCAACACGATTTCACATTGGGCGCGCACCTCATCACTCACATCTAACCCACCGTTGGTGTTGAGTGCCTTGGCTTCGCAACCAACATACACCGTTAAATCGGGGAACTGCGCGGCCTCGGCCCGCACATCACGCGCAAAATCGGCAAACCAATCGGTGCTGCGACGCACATGCTCGGTAAAGGCGATGGCTCGCAATTGGCGCTCATGTGCCCGTTGCAACACCTCACGAATGCTAGCATGCCCATCGGTTTGAGTGGTGTGAGTTTGATACTCGACATTAATATCGTCCTCGGTCAAGTCGTGAAAGTGTTTAAATGGAATGTGGTGTGACATAAAAAAGTGCAAAGTGCAAAGTGCAAAGTGCAAAGTGCAAAACTTAGAAATTTCTACTTTTCACTTTTTACTTTACACTTTGCACTTTTTAGGGTTAGCCCATAAATTCTTGCGATGAAACGAAGCCTTCTTGGCTGATGCCCTCGCGGCGAAAAACCTTGAGCAAGGTTAAAACGATGATCTTGAGGTCAAGCCAGACCGACCAATAGTCAACATACCAAACATCAAGTTTAAATTTTTCTTCCCACGAAATGGCATTGCGGCCATTAATTTGCGCCCAACCCGTAATGCCGGGCGGGGCATCGTGGCGGCGCATTTGTTCGGGTGAATAACGCGGCAAATAACGCATGAGCAAGGGGCGCGGCCCGACCAGGCTCATTTCGCCGCGCAAGACATTGAGCAATTCGGGCAATTCGTCTAAACTAGCGCTGCGCAAAAAGCTGCCAAAGCGCGTAATACGCTCGGGGTCGGGCAATAAATTGCCTTGCACGTCACGGGCATCGGTCATGGTGCGAAATTTGATAATGTGGAATGGCTTGCCATATAACCCCGGGCGTTGTTGGCGAAACAGCACGGGCGTGCCCAATTTTTGCCGCACCAACAGCCATGTGATCAAAATCACAGGACTCAAGACGATAAGGGCTGGAATCGTTACGACAAGGTCGAAGATACGTTTGGTAATGCGTTGTGTTGAATTCACGGATGTGGTGACGCTATTTTACTTTAAACCTCACATTACCCTGTGCCAATAAAACGCAAAGCTGTAGCGCTCTTTTTATCATAGAGCAGATCCCGAGTTGGTGAAAAGTTTTGCCGATTTCACTATCTATCCTTCAAAGCTACGCTTTGAAGGATAGATAGTGAAATCGGCCCTTCATCTTTTAGGAATTTGCACAAAGCAGCAAAGTTATACTAAATTTTGCTGCTTTGCGCCCTCAAAACAACATTTTTAGCAATAATCACGCACCTAAGAACCCATTCACCGCCGCCATATAAGCCACAAATTGCTCGCGGCGAATGGAGTGACCGGCATTGGGGATGCGCTGCACGCGCAAGTGTGGCACAAATTGTTTGAGCGAAGCCACATGTGCATCGCTAAGAACAGCGCCAAGTGCGGGGTCAGCCGTGAGCAGCAAGGCTGGGCAAGTCACTTTGGGCAACAGTGCCCCCCAATCAAGGCTTGCGCCACCGCCATTCAGCACATTCATGCTAAAACGCTGTTTTGATTCAGCCCAAGGCATAAACTCAGCTTCGTCCCACACTGGGTGATTGCGCTTAACCTCAGCCACAATCTCGGCGTGCAATTTACGCTTTACGCCAACCATCCAACTGCGCGTCCCCGCACGGCGCTTAACCTCATTGTCTCCGGCAACTGGGTCATTCACAAACGGGTGCCAAAATGGTGGTGGGTCTTCAAGCAAAATTTTGCCGGGCAAGTCGGGATAAAGCGCTGCCATTGCCAAGGCATTAATAGCACCCATCGAATGCCCCAGTAGAATGGGTTTGACGAGGCCCAAGCCAGTAATGAGGCCAGCATAATCCGCCGCGTATTCGGCGCTGCCATAGCCCTCGCTTGGGTCAGACGATTTGCCATGCCCACGCGCATCAAGAGCGATAACATCATAGCGATCAACCAGCGCCTCGGCCACCAACGGCCAACAGCCGCCATCGTCGCTAAAGCCATGTGCCAAAATAAACGGGGGCTTGTCGCCGCCGCTGCGCCGAAAATGCATTTGAATACCGTTGGTATCGATGGTGTGAAAGGTCCAATTTGTCATGATATAAATAAACCAGTCAATAATACCGTAGATATGGATAACGAACCAAAAACATCTGAAGCACGTCAATATTGGGACAATGCCGCTATCAATTTTGATGCTGAGCCTGATCATGGTTTAAAAAATGATGCGGTGCGAATGGCATGGCGAAACCGACTTATGGCTTGGCTGCCGTCAACAAAGGCCAGCGTATTAGATTTAGGTTGTGGAACTGGTTCATTGAGTGTTCTTATCGCCCAATTGGAACATGATGTCACTGGTATCGACTTTTCGCCAGTAATGATTGCACACGCCCAAGCCAAGGCCGCGGCACACCAGCTACAGATTCAGTTTAAGATAATGGATGCAGCAGTGCCACAGTTTGATCAGCAATTCGATGTCATTGTATGTCGTCATCTACTTTGGGCATTAGCTTCACCAAAGCAAGTTTTAAAGCATTGGGCAACGCTGTTAACGTCAATTGGGCGCTTAATCTTGATTGAAGGTTATTGGCATACCGGCGGCGGATTACACGCTCAAGAAATTATGGCGGCGTTGCCAACTTGTATGCATAATCATAAGCTCTACGAACTAAGTAGCCAATCAGCCTTATGGGGCGGTGAAGTCCTTGACGAAAGATACGCTATCGTATCGATGCACGAAAAATACATTAGACAAAACAAATGAAACAATAAGCCTAATTCCCCATACCCGCAGCGGGATCAACAATCAATTCCTCAATGATGCCTTTGAGCAACCCGCTGCTGAGGGGCGAATAGCCGATATAAACCGGGGTTGTGGCAGTATTTAACTGGATTTTGTCCGGGTAATTAGAGTAACCCGCCAAGGTGAGCCGATCACTGCGATAGTGCTTAACGTTATAACCGCCAGTTTCTTTGCTATGCAACGAAAAAAGCGTAAGGGGAGTCCAAGCCCGCGCGCCCATCTCCGATTTAAATTCCCAATTGCCAAATTTTGATAAAAAGCTCACGGTTGTGCCAGTGGGCGCAAAATAAGCGGCATCGGCATGATAAAAAATCGGGTTGCCATAATTGCCAGTCGAGGCTGCAAAACTGCCCTTGGTGCGAATCCAAAAATTATCATACAGGTCAAGATTATTTTGGGTAAAACGCCCCATTAACTCGAATGGACACAAAATGAAACCTGTGCCATTAAACACGGCTTGCCCATTGGCAATCGTCACCCCCTTGGGGCGACCTGAAATATTGCACACCACTGGGTAAACTGGGCTATTGGTATTGTCGGCTCCGCTATACAACCATTTCATACAGCCGATAGGGTGCGGTAGCCCATAACCATCATTCACCGTCATGTCAAAATTCATAATAAACACCCAGCGTTTGGTAAATTGGGTCAAGACTGGCATTTTGCAGGCCACCTCAGCCCAATTGCTCGGCAAATTTAATTGCGGAAATGGTGATTCAGCCGCAGCAGCAGGTTGCACAGGCAACGCCAACACCGTTGAAACCGCATAGACAATGACCCACAATGAGACGACGAGGTGTTTAATGATTGACGTTTTCATAATTAATTCCAATAAATTTGATCAATTGCTCGGCGCTCCGCTGGCGCTCCAATAATCCAGATCACTTCAATCTTACCCTTATTTATGCCAAAAGTGTTTCATTTTTAGACCAATTTGTTTCACCTATTCACAACTAAGACCCGTATTCATCGCTATAATCTCGGTGAATGCCGCGCACAGCCCCAGCCAATGCCCCCAACACCCCCAACGATGCCAAACAGCCACCCAACACATTTCGTCAACGGCTCGAAGAGGCACTCGAACATTTTACCGACGCGGCTTGGCTAAGCCAACATTCACCTTTGGCAACGCCTTATTTTCTGGGTGGGATCTTAAAAAATGATCGTCACCCACATTATGGCAAGCTGTTGCAGGGCGCATTGCTCGACGCCGCCAAAGAATTGCCCAGCAAACAAGGCAGTTACGACCCACAACGTCTGTTGCAAGTGGCATTTTTTCAGCCCAATCTGCATTTAACCCAGCGTGGCTACGCCACTGTTTTAGAGTTATCGTATACCACCTATTACCGCTACCGCGCCGAGGCCATCGCCCAGCTTGAGGCTATTTTCATCCGCCGTCTGCATCCCTCTTTGCGTCTCGAAATGCCCCACCCCCACCCCATCATTGGGCGCGAGGCCATGATCAACGACTGCGTGGCTGCCCTATGCGAAAACCAACCCATAGCGATTACCGGCGCAAGTGGCTTGGGCAAATCGACCTTGGGGGCGATGGTGGCACACACATGGGCAACAGCCCAGCCTAGCCCAGCAGTTTTTTGGTTTACGGTGCGTTTGGGTATTAATGACCAAGCCAGCAGCCTCATTTTTTCGCTTGGCTATTTTTTATTTCAATGGGGTGCGCCCCAGTTGTGGCTACAACTGGTGGCGACGGGGGGCGCAGTTGCGCCAGAGTTGGCGCTCGGCCTGATTCGCCAAAGTGTGGCAACGCTGCCCCAACCCATTTTGCTATGTTTCGACGAAGTTGACCTATTGCGCCCACACGATGCCGAGCCGCTGCAACGGGCACAACTGCGCCAATTAATCGAGGCTTTGGTCAGCCGCAGCCACGCCATTGCACCGGCTTTGATGATCGGGCAACAATTGCTCATCGAGCCACAACGCCACATCACCCTGACCGGCCTAAACCCGCCCGAAATAGCCCAACTTTTGCAACACGCCAAGGTCAAGCTCGACGCAAACGCGCTGGCGCAGGTTTACCAATTCACCCAAGGCAACCCGCTGTTAATCAAACTATTGATAGCGCTGCACCAATTGGGCGCGCCAATTGCCCAAACGTTGCAGCAACTGCGGCTCAATTGCTCGCTCAATGTGCTGCTCGACCGCATTCAACACCGCCTCAGCCCCCATGAGCGTGACCTGTTTTGGGCTTTGTCGGTATTTAGCCAACCCGCCCCCACAAACGCCGTGCAAGCGCTGTTTGTGGGGGCCGATGAGGCCCTGCACGGCTTAATTGGGCGTGATCTGGCCCAAGCCGATGACGGCGGCGGGGTGAGTTTGCAACCCGCCTTGCGCGAAGCCGTGTATGCCAGCTTGAGCGCAGACATGCGGGTCAGTTTACATTTGGCAGCGGCCAATTTGCGGGCCGCCCATGGCGAATTTACGGCTGCCGCCCAACATTATTGTCAGGCCAATCGCCCCGATGTGGCGGTGCAATTGTGGTTTGCCCAGCGCCAGCACGAAACCCAGCACGGGCAAGCGGGGGCGGCGCTAGCGCTATTTCGCCAAATTTCGCGCGATCAATTGCCCAATGAAGACGACCGCAAAGCATTGGCCTTGTTACGCGCCGAATTGCAGCAAGCCAGCGGCAATATCCCGCATGCGCTTGAAGATTTGCAAGCCGTGACGTGGCGCAGCGATGACACATTGGCCCCCAGCGCCCATAAACTGATCGCCAATTTACAAAGCGAGCATGGGCAACTCGATGCCGCGCTCGAAAGCTATCGGCGTGGACTAAAAATGACCCATGGCTTACTTGAGCGTCAAGCCGTGCAATTTCATGTCGAGCAAGGGCGGTTTTATTATCGCCGCCAACGCAACCCAGCGCTGGCGTGGCGCGAGGCGCAATTGGCGCGTTACGAAGTTGAACATTTTCTAGGCGATGCCGAAGATGACCGCGGCAATTATGCCGAGGCCCAACAGCATTTGCACACTGCCCTAACTGTGGCCCAAAGTTTAGATTACACCTTTGGCCAAGCCAGATCACATGCCAGTTTGGGCACGCTGTTGTTTCGGCTCAACCAAATTACACAGGCGCAATCCCATTTCGCGCAGGCCATCACACTTTATACGCAATTGGGCGATGGGGTGCGAGTGCAGCAAACCCGCAGTAATGTGGCAGCCATGCTCATTCAGGCCGGGCGCTATGCCGAGGCACTTGACCCCGCCAGCCAAGCCTTGGCGTTTTTTGAGCAAGCCGAGCAGCCATATTGGGTGGCGCTTAACGCCAGCAATTTGGCCGAGGCACATTATTATTTGCAACACTGGGCCGAAGCCGAGCAATTTGCATGGCGTTCGCTGCGCGAAGAAGAAGATCAATTTCGCCCCTATGCGCTGTGGGTGATGGGCAATGTTTACCGCGCCCAAGGCCAGCTCGCCGCCGCCCACAATGCCCTGCGTGATGCCATTCAGTTTGCCCAAAGCAATGCCGACCGTTGGGCCGAGGCCCCGGCTTGGCGCAGTTTGGGCGAAGTGCTACGGGCGCAAGCCCAACCCATCGAGGCCCAATCGGCATTTGCGGCAGCCATTGCGCTGTATCAGGCGTTGGGGTTGGTGGATGAAGTGGCAAGAACGCAGGAGATAATATAAATGATGCCGCCCTCCTACCACCTCTTCACCCAACAATTAAACCAACTGCCCTTGTTCAAAGGTCTTGCACCCCAAACGCTGGCTGATCTGGCACAAGGGGCGTTATGGCAAGAATATGCGGCGGGGGCCATGATTTTTTTGGAGGGTGAGGACTCGGCTGGCCTGCATTATGTGGCAAGTGGTTGGCTCAAAGTGGTCAAATCGTCATTAGAAGGGCGCGAGCAAGTATTGCGCTATATCGGCCCGGGTGACACCTTTAACGAAGTGGGGGCCTTTACCCATCGACCCAACCCTGCCACCGCGATTGCGCTAGAGCCAACCGCTATTTGGATGCTGCCTCGTGCTGCGGTCATGCGGTTAGTGCGTCAACAACCCGATGTGGCGCAACGCATCATCGAAAATATGGCCGATAGCATGGTTTACCTTGTTAATCTGGTGGCCGATATCTCATTGCGGCCTGTCATTGGGCGTTTGGCCCGTTTGTTGCTTGATGAAGCCAAAGGTGACAAGGTTTTATTGCGCCCACTTTGGCAAACCCAAACCGAATTGGCTGCCCGCTTAGGCACAGTGCCCGATGTGTTACAACGTGCCATGCGCACCCTCGAAAATGATGGTCTCATCCAAACCCAACGGCGTGAAATTCGCATCCTCAACCCTGCTGGGTTAGAGGCATTGGTGGCATAAAACGCCTTGTTGGGTGTCGCGCTCGGTAAAAAGATAGTTATCCGACTTAAGTCGGCGACAGGGAAAGAAATAAGCCTTATGCTTTAACCGATATAGCAATGCTAGCGCAAATTTCTAAAAGATGAAGGGCCGCTTTCACAATCCATCTCCCGCAGCTAGGCTGCGGGAAATGGATCGTGAAAGCGGCAAAACTTTTCATCAACTCGGAATCTGCTCTGTGCCTTGCCGATCGGAGAAATACCATGCCTATTCCTTATCTCATTACCACTTTACTTTATATTGTTGTTGCGCTTTTAAGCGCAGTCGATGTCTCGCTGATCAGCCTAAATTTTTTAAACGTGTTTGTGGCATTACGCTGGATGCGTGTGCATTTTGTCACACTTGGGGTGCTGTCTCAGATGTTATTTGGGGTATTACCCAATTTAGTGGCATCGGTCTCAAATAAACCGCGCCCGGCGATGCGCTGGGATATTTGGCTGTTAGTCAATGCCGGGCTAGTTACGCTGGTGGCTGGGTTTGCAGGCATGACTCAAATCATGATCTTCACTGGCGGTACGCTTATTTTTATTGCGGCAAGTTTGTTGTTGCTGCAATTATGGGGGGTACGCGGGGGCGATGCGCCCATTAGCCTAAAGTTTTATCTGACTGGTGTTGCCTATTTGCTGGTGGGCATCCTCCTTGGCACAGGTTTATTTTTAAATTGGAGCAGCGCTTTATATGTGCAAACCCCACTCGAAGCACATATCCATGCCAATGCATGGGGCTTTATGTCGCTTACTTTTGCGGGGTTGCTGGTCGATATCGTGCCGCTCATTACGGGTCGGCAACTCGACTCACCCCAAAACATCACTCGCATCTATTGGGGCATGACCTTGGGCGCATTTGGGCTGGTGCTTGGGCCTTGGTTGGGTGGCAGCATCCCTCCCACTGTCATTGGCTTGGTGTTGCATATTTCGGCCACCATTTGGCTCTTAATTCAAACCATTAGCGCATTTAAGCGCAGCGACAAACTAAAAAGCCCGGGCGCATCTCATTTAATTGGCTCGTATATCTGGATCTTAGCGCCCATCATGATGGCCCCCTTTATTATGCTTGGCATCTTACAAGCGGGGCCAATTGAGTCTACCGCGCCACAAGCCCTCATTTATGGCTGGGCGCTGCAATTTGGCATCGCGCTCATCCCCTATCTGGCACGCAAATTCTTCATCGGGCAAATCAACCCGCCGCTAGGTGGCAATTGGTTTAGTGTCGCCGCCATGACGCTAGGCAGCGTGTTGGTCTGGCTGAGTATTTTCATTACCCCGTATCATGGTCTTTTATATGGGGCTGGGTTTGCGCTCTATGCGTTGGCGCTCATTCCCCCTTTACAAGACCTTTTGCAAACCGTAGCGCATGGTTTGCAAAAGGTTGATTTGGCAATGAAGGGTTAATAGAGAAACAAATTAAACATCACACATTTACGATAAAGGCGAATCGCAGATACCGCAGCCATTAGAAATGGCGCGCTGGGCATACGAAGACCGCCTTCGCGGTCTAAGTCCTTAGACCGCGAAGGCGGTCTTTGTGTGCTCAGCGCGGGATTTTAATCCCCGCGTTGAGCTACTTCCAAATCTCGACAAAATTCAGCTTGTTATTCATCGCGCCCGGCGCATTCGTCAGCGTCAATTTGCCATCAGTCACATTCACCGTCGCCGTGCCCTCTAGCCAATAATTGCCCACAGTCGGTGTGCCGCTGATCACCAGCGTGCCTTCGACATTCGTGGCATAAGTGCCAAAGGTATTGATGGCATCGCCCGACACCACCCGCACCTTATAGCTCCCATTCGGCACCGCAATATCCCACGCGAAATTACTGCTGTTCCAAAAAATCCACGCAAAGGTATCGTAACGTTGATCGGGCGAATTGACAGCATTGCGGTCACGAAAATAGGGATTAGTGATATTCCAACCATAATAAAAGCCATTGCCGCGATAGCCAAACATCGCGCCCGAATCGATCAGATAGCCATTGGGCAGCGCCGCCGTAGCCGTGACCGGCTGAAAGTTGATAAAGGCATAGGGTTGCCATGTTTTGGTTGCCGTTGGTGTTGGGGTTTGGGTGGGGGTTAATGTTGGTAACGGTGTGCCGACGGGCGGCGCATTGCAAAAACCATTGGCCTTAAATAGGTTTACACTGCCCATATAAGACGCATACACACAACCATTTGGGGCTGTCAGAATCGGCATCGGGTGTACACCAACGGGCATACCGCTGGTTACGGCCTGCCACGTTGCCCCGTTGTTAACCGAGCGCTGGGCAAAACCAGTTCGGCTACCGGCAAACATCGTCCCATCGGGGGCAGTTGCCAGCGAATAATAACTTTCCCACGAGATCAAACCAGTGTTGCCACCTGCAACCAAGGTCCAATTGTCACCCACATCAGGTGACCGCCACATCCCATGCACCGTTCCAGCAAACACCTCGCCTTGGGCATTAAAAGTTAGGCCAATGAGATTACCGCCAGCCAAACCATTAGAGGCCGCTAATGACCAGGTGAGGCCGTAATCATAACTGCGCCACAGGCCGGGCAACTCTGGCCCAGCAATAATTAGGCCAGGTTGGGTTTTGCTTTCGGCAAATGAGAACATCGCACCCAACGTATTCACATAACCCGTAGGCACATGCCAATTCAACCCAGCATCAGTGGATACCCATAATCCACCATATTTACCCCCAATCAACAAATTTCCATTGCTGGTTTCTAAGGCACTATAGCCAATTTGGTTAATATTGTTAATTTGTTTAATTTGGGTCCAACTATCGCCATGATTGGTCGAAAGCCACACCTTTCCGCAACTATTGCAAATCAGGATCATTCTGCCATTCGGCATAACAATTGGAGCAGTGATGCTGATCGCCGAACCTGTGCCTGCAATCAAATTCCCAGTAGCGCGATGCACCGCAAGACTTTGCACATACATCTGCCCCAACCCATTATTCACTTGGGTCCACGTATTGCCACCATCGGTGCTGCGCGATACCCCGCCGCCCAATGTGCCAATATACATATAACCCGCCGGGTCAAATGCCATCGAGCGAATTTGCAAACTGCCACTTGGCACGCTGCTGCCTACGATATTCCAAAAATTACCCCCCGGCAACGCGGTGGCGGTGGCGGCTTGGGTAGCAATGGCCGTAGCCGTAGCGCTAGAAACTGAGGTTGGGCTAGGGCTGGGGCTAATATTCGGTGTCGCTGTTGGAGTTGGGGTGTGAGTAGCGGGTGGCAACGCTGTTGCGGTGGGTGTGTTGGCGGTGGTTTTCCAATAGGCCAACAAATCAATCAGCGCTTGTGGCACATTTTGTGGCTCAGGTTTGCCAGCCTGATCAACATCATTAATACCGTGACACGCCGCACACGTGCGCACCTCGCCCGGCGCAAAACTCAGCCAATAACGCTCGCGCACCACTGGCGTGCCTTGGGCATCGGTGGTTTGCCAGCTTAGGGCGCGGTTAGCAGGCACAAAGGCCGCGGCAGAGCCATCGGCGGCAATTTGCACTGCCCCACTAATGGGCGCGGTCGTAGTCGGGTTATAGGCCACCGCTGCTGAGTCATGCAGCTCATTGGCCAGCACACGCCGTCCATTGTTGCGCGGGGCAACCCCCGCGCCCTGAAACCCCAAACCGCGAATCAAATCGCCCTGTAAAATTTGCAAAAAGGCGATGTCATAAATCTTGCCGCCCGCCCCTATGCTTTGGGTTCCGGTCACACCTGCACCCGCCACCCGCAGGTTAAACGGTTGTTGGCGGTCGGCATTATCGCGGCTGGTGGTGTTGCGGCTCACCACCAAGGCCAAATTATTTTGCTGCAAAAAGGCTTGAAACGCCAGCGGGTCAACCCCAGTTTGGGCAAAGGCTTGTTGTTCGGGGGTTTTAATTTGTGCGCTTAGGGTGGCGGGGATGGAGCGCGGGCGCACCTCGGTCGGTTGTAATTCCCACATCAACCCCGAATAACTAAACATGCCGCCGCTGGTCGGGTAATTAAATGTTTTACTAATGCCAGCCGTCAACATCACCCCATCAACCCAAGTGCCGCCCGATTGCATGAGGGTCTTTAAGCGAAAATCGTACGCCGAAATGGTCTGATGCGAAAATTCGATACCTTGATAAGGGCTGTGTGATGCGATCAAGCTGCCATCGCTCAGCGGCAAGGGGTCGCGGTAATGCCCGCTATTGCCCACTACCCCCGGCTGGCTGCTGGCTGTGTTGGGGTGTGTCACATAAGTCAGTTTGACCAAATCGGCATTCATATTAAGCGGCGCGGTCATGCTGACAATTTGGCCGCTGTTATGGGTGCCAAATTCTTGCGCGTTTACGCCATAATAAGTGCCGGGCCGCAATGGGTCTTCTTTGATCTGGGCAAAACTCTCGCGAATGAGGTTTTGATTTTTGCTGCCGCCGCCAGCAAAGGTATAAATTAAGTTGGGGTCATTTTTAAACACGGCTGGATTAAACGAGCCGCCCAATTCTTGCCGCCCCAAATGGTTGAGGGTTTCTAGCTCGCTGCCATCCTCATTCATTTGCCAAGGAAAAAATTGTTGAAACTCGGTGCCACCAGCCAAATTTGTGCCCGCCAATAAATCGCTACGCACGGCGCGTGGTTCAGGGAAAATTTCGCGTTGGCTGCTAATCGGCACACTGCCTGCCAATTCACTCGAATAATTGAAGCCACAATTCCCCACATATTTGGCAGCGCTGCAAGTGGTCAAATCTTTAACCCCAGCCAGCCAATCATTATCCACCTGTTGATCCCGTTTTAGGTGATCCCATCGGGCAAACACCACCCGCCCAAAACTATCGACTATTGGGTGAAACGAACCCGAAGGTGAATGTTCTAAATGCTTGGGCGAACCGCCATTCGGGTCAAGCCGCCATAATCCTGTATTAGCCGCCGCCGCTTCATATTCATCTAATTGCGGGTATAAATGGGCTTGTCCGCCCAATGGCGCATCGCTGGCATAAATAATGCGGCCTTGCGTGTCATAAGTCGGCATCACATTGTTATAGCTGCTGGCCTGATGTGGCACTTTGTTGATGATGGGTATGCCGTTGGGTGTAGCGAAACCCATTATTTCATAAAGTTGCCAACGGGTGCTACTGCCGCCCTCAACCAACATGCTAAACACAGCTTTTTGCCCATTCCAATGCACACTCGGGTCGCGCACCTCGATTGCGCCCACCCCTTGCAGCCCACTCGCGATGCCAAAACCGGCCGCCTGCGTCAAATTTTTCAGCGTGCCATCGGTATAACGAATCCACAAATCGCCGCCACGCCCAGCGTGGTAAGCATCGGGCAAATGATTGCCAAAAGTCGAGTTAATCGTAACAAAATCTTCGCCAATCGGTGGCTGGGTGACAAACATAATTGGGTAAGGCGTGTTTGGGCCAACGGTAGCGATGTCAACTTGTTCAACGGTGTCTATGGTCTCGTCGTTGGCCGTAATGGCAAATGGGGTATGGAGTAACCCCAACGTTAATGCCCCAACCAATAAGGTCTTTAATGTGTGTAAGTGCTGTTTCATAAGTGATCTTCCTTGCCTCGTTATCTTGTGGATGAGAGGATAAGGGCGATCACAGGACATAGTGTTCCAAAAAATGCTAAAGTTGTTTCACATTAAGCTATTCAAGAAAAAAATAAAAAACCTTTCATCAACTCAGAGTCTGCTCTATTTAGATAAAACAAGAGGCATTTCCCGTTTTGTGGGACCCTTGGTAATAGGATTTATTTGCTGTTAGCCTCTTTTATTTTGCCTAATTTGCCCACCTTAACACAATGCAAGGGCAGAAAAGGCAAGACTGTTGATAAAATTTGAAAGGACAAGGGGCCTGTTTTTTCTTAGGGAAAGAAGAAAATTGCTGTTAGCCCCTTCATTATTAATTATATACTGCGGTAAACAAAACTCACTTTCACTCATCAGGCTGTTCAAAAGTCGCCTCGTCATTCCCTCGAAAGAGGGAATCCATAACGTGACAAGCACAAGTTGAGTGGCTTTGCTCTATTTTTTGCAGGCCTCGTTATGGATCTCCGCTTTCGCGAAGATGACAAGGTGAGCGTAATGCTGACTTTTGAACAGCCTTACTTTCACTCATTCGCTATGCCAGTTCAAGCTGATCTTGAGCTAGCATAGCGAATACAACACTTTTTTTGTTTAAACTTGGCTCAACACTTCGCGCACGCGATCATAACGCGGCGATTCGAGCTTGCGCAACATCAGCTTATACGGCGAGACCAGCTCGCCCGTCAACAATGTCTCCATCAGCGCTGGGCTAAAGCCAGAAGCTAAAGCCGTTCCACTTTGGTCGCGCGTCACCGGTGTTTGTGGCTTGCGCGAGGCAAGATTCCAAAATACCAGCTTAGGCAAATCGTAACCCGCCGCTTGGTAGCGACGACGAATAGCCCCAAAGTTTGTGCCACCCTCGACACAGCTATCAAATTCCATATCTGAAAAAATAAAGATGATAGCCGGCATGTCAACGGCAGGAACTTGATGCTCCTGCGCGTGCGCCAAGATCAACTCGAACACGATGCGATCAAATTGGTATTGGCAACCTCGCTATAACGATGAAAGATCTCCTTGGCTTCCTTGATCGTGCGATCCTTGATATCAATCCAGCATGGACGATTAGAGAAAGTAAGACACAGACCACGAAAGGCCGAGGTATTTTGTCCCGCTAAATATGCGCCCATCGCATACGCCACATCACGCGCGGTCACTTTGCCACCCACCGGTTCACTCATGCTACCAGAGGTGTCAATAATCGCCAGCGCGTTTTTCTCGCTCACGGCATATTTGGGCAACGACTGCCACAATGCTTGTGCATTTTGAGCTTGGCTCACCCAAACCTCGTGCGGAAACAACGCCGATGCGTTCATTTTGGCCTTGCCCTCTTCAACCTTGAGCAAAAACTCAAGATAACGATCAGGGTCATGGCGGCCAAACGCATCGGCATACAATTTATTGGCGCGAGAAGGCACAGCCTCATAGGTGATGCTGGCCCAATCATGGGCCGACATTTTGCTTTCGACAATGTCAATCTTTTTGCGCAAGCCCACCAGCACACGGCGATATTCGGCTTCGCTCATACCCATTACCGCCATCATTTGCTTGGCCTTGGCCCGCGCCGCCACGCCGGCATTTGGGCTGGGTAGCCATTTCGCCAACAGCGATGGCTTGTCAGCTTGCATGTCTTTGAGCAAGGCGCTCTTCAACACCGGCAAACTATCCTTAAACAACCAATCATGCCGAATCAAGTCCTTCCAAGCACCATATTCGGGGATAAGCGGCAACAGCGCTGAATAGATGTGATGATGCCGCAACTTAACCTGCTGAAGACATGTAAAAAACGAATCTTTTTCTTGCTGACCGCCGCGCACGTCGCGCAGGTAAAACATCGCCACAATCGCCAACCCACGATATTCGCCATAGGCCCCTCGAAACAATCCTAAGACCTTCTCTTGGTCACCCCGTGAGGCGGCGGCGTGATAAAAAAAATCGAGCACCGCCGACTTGCTTGACGCATAGGTGTCGGCATTATTTTCGGTTTTTGTTTGGTTATTGACAAGATTTGCCAACTTTGCCGTAAATGTGTTCGTGCCCATATCATTTATTATGCTATAAAAGTTCGATTTTGCGGGCAGTTTTTTGGGCTTGTCAAGTTTTTGTCAATCGTCGCTTTGATCGATCGCCAAGACAAATGGCACAAACTTTTACCCATTCTCATTCGGCGCTATCGATTTCAGAATGGGCGTGGTTTATGACACAACGGCTAAAATATCATCATCTCATGAATATCTCCCACCTCACCCAATTGGCCTGCGCGATGATTCGCCTGCCGTCGCAAACCGGTCATGAACACGCCATCAGCGATTGGATGCACGACTGGTGCAAGACGACCGGCTTTGACGCGGTGCATCGCCTGCCCGTGCCCGAATCAGCAGACACGATTGTGGCGACGCTAGACAATGGCGCTGGCCCGGCCATGATGTTCAATTTTCATCTCGATACATTTTCGGTGCCCAATGGCTGGCAACGCGACCCATACCAACCTTGGGTCGAGGGCAACCGGCTGTATGGCATGGGGGCGCACGATATGAAAGGCGGTGGCGCAGCGGTCTTAGCCGCCATCGAGACCTTGCTGGCCCAGCGTGACACATGGTGCGGGCAGCTGATTTTTGCCGCCACCACCGACGAAGAGAACTGGAGCCGCGGCGCTCATGCGGTCATTCAAAGCGGGTTGGCGGCGGGTGCAGCCTATTGCCTCATCCCCGAACCAACCTTGCCAGGCACCTTGCGGGTGGGTGCGCGTGGGCGGCATGTCATTCGGCTGCATTTTGTCGGGGTGCGGGCCAATGCCGCCTATAACGACAGTGGCATCAACCCCATCGCCGATGCCGCCAAGATCACCCACACCTTGTGCGGGGTGCATGGTATTGCGCTGGGGCAACATGCGCTCGACGCGACCGGCGGCACACTCAATGTGGTGGGCTTCAAGAGCGGCGGCACCGATATTTTGTGGCCCGAAACCGCCGATGTTTGGCTCGATCACTCATTGCCGCCCGGCCACACGGTCGAGCAAACGATTGACGGCATTCGTCAATTGATCGCGGACAGCGCCATTCGCGGGCGCTGCGAGGTGTATTGGAATGAGCGTCCTACTCCGGCCCCGCGCAGTTATGTCAACCCGCCAAATGAGTCATTCACCAACACCGTGAGTGCCTGTTTGGCGCAGGCCAGCGGGCGCGAGATTAGGCCTGTGTTGGGGCGCAGTGTGTGCGATG
This sequence comes from Thermoflexus hugenholtzii JAD2, assembly GCA_945877855.1. Classification (GTDB taxonomy): domain Bacteria; phylum Chloroflexota; class Anaerolineae; order J036; family Brachytrichaceae; genus AQU-03. The sequence goes on from CAMDWA010000012.1 coordinate 25,643, forward strand.
CCAATCATTTTCATGCCTTCGGCGGCATTCCCAGCATCGTGTGTGGCCCCAGTGGCGGCAACACCTGCGAGGCCAACGAATGGGTTGACCTCGATTCGATGTTGGCGGTGGCGCAAACCTATGTGGCGGCAACGCAGCGTTTGTTGGTTGGGTAAATATAGGACTTTCGCAAGATTTGACTTTCGCCAAAATCGGCCAGCTTTACACACGACCAAAGCGAATCCATGCCACCTCTAAAAAATCCGGCATAATTTATGTCACATGCGTTCACTGCGTTCTGCCCTTATCGATGAGCCATTACCGCGCCTAATGGCGATTGCCGAAGCATGGGATTTGTTTCTCGAGGCCGCAACACCGCGCGAATTGGCCGAGAAGCTGCCTGCCATTATGGCTGTTGCCGACAATATTGAGCGGGCCAAAACCATGTTGCCAGCCGAGGCCTTAACCGCGCTAGAGGTGTTATTGGCTGCCGATGGCCGTATGCCGGTTGCGGTGTTTGAGCGGCGTTTTGGCGTGTTGCGGCAAATGGGTCCCGGCAAACTTGAGCGTGAACGCCCATGGATCAACCCCATCAACAGCACCGAAACCCTGTGGTATCGCGGGTTTATCTTTCGCGGGTTCGACCGCAGTACCCCGCCCAACACCGTATATTATTTTGCCGATGAATTGAAGCAATTGTTACAGCGCGAGCCAAAAACAAAACGCCCAATCGGCATTGGCAAACAACAAGACACCGATATCAACCTCGAATCGGCCCAAAATGGCCCCAATGGCTCGGGGGCGCTGACGCATAATGCATTTTTAGACGATGTGGTAACGCTGCTAACCTTTATTCAAAATAGCGAGGTATTGCTCAAAAGCGGCGGCGAGTGGGCTGTTTCTGCCCAAACTCAGGTGTTACCAATGCTGCGTGATCAAGATGCTGGCCGTTTCACATTTTTATTACATTTGCTCAAACGCCTTAAATGGCTGCGCGACAGCAACGAAGGTGGTCGGTTGCGATTGGCCTCACAGCCTGTCATTGAATGGTTACAATCGCCCGCCGAGGTTCAATTGCGCAGTTTGTATGAAACATGGCGCAATGACCCAACGTGGAATGACCTGGCCCATGTGCCCGAATTGCTATTTGACATGGCACACACTTGGCGCAATAACCCATTACAAGAACGCGAAAATTTATTGGGGTTATGGGCCGATTGGCTGCGTCAACCTGAATCGAACCAGCCACCAGCACAACAAGTGGCACATTTTCGCGATTTTGTCAAACATACTCACCCCGATTTTGCCCGCCCCGACGGACGATATGACACTTGGTATATCCGTGATGCCGCCACGCGCGATTTTTTGCATGGCTTTGTCAATTGGGATCGGATCGAAGGCAGTCTGATCGACTATGTATTGCAGGGGCCATTGCAATGGTTTGCGCCCCAAGTTGCACTTTCCGATAAAAATGTATCGATGGCCCATGCTTTGCAATTTGACCCTCAAGCTCATGCCAACATTCTCATTAGCCCACATCGCCGTTTCGAGCGTTTTCAATTGGCACGGGTGGCAGACTGGCAACACACCAAACTTGATCATTATGTCTATCGCATCACCCCCAATGCTTTAGCACGTGCCAAAGAGCAAGGTATTGCCCCCGAACGTGTGATTGACTTTTTGCAACGAAATTCGGGGCAAACATTGCCAATATATCTCAAAATGGCAATTCAACGTTGGGGCGAACGTGGCAATGAAATAAAACTGGAACAAATGGCCGTATTTCGCACAAAAGAATCCGCTGTGCTTGATCAAATTCTAAGTTTACCGACATTACAGCACATAAAATTTGAACGTCTGACACCCACCTGTTTCATTTGTCAGCAAAATGATCAAGAATTCATCCAAAGAGCTATTGCACAAAATGGGTTATTGATGTAGTATTCAGTCATCTGTTTTTACGAGAAACCACTAAACTATCTTCGTTTCTTTCGTAATTAAACATAAAAAACATCATATTTGAGTTTCAGGAGAATCATAAAAATGTCACAAAGCAAAGGTTTGTTTGAAAAGATTGGCGATGCACTCAGCACCCGCGACGAAATAGCCGCGATGAAGTCGGCCCAAGCAGATGCCGCCGCCGCCCATGCCGAAGCCGCTGCCGCGCTCGACAGCGCCCAACAATCGGCTGCTGCCGCTGCCGCCGCCGAAGAAGCACGCGCCGCTGCCGAAGAAGCTCGCCAAGCCGCTCAGGCCCAAGCACTCGCCGCCGAAGCCGTTGCTGATCAGGCCCGCCGCGAGGCTGAAGCTGCCCGCAATGCTGCCGCGCTCGAAGCCGAAATGCGTGAACAAGCCGAAGCCGAAGCTGCTAACGCGCGTTATCAAGAGCAACAACGCGCTGCTGCCGCCGCCGCTGCCGAAGCTGAAGCATTTGCAGCTGCTGCCGCCGCCAAGAAAACCTATACCGTTAAACCCGGCGATAGCTTGTGGGCGATTGCGCAAAGCACAATGGGTAATGGCGCTCGTTGGCAAGAAATTTATCAAGCCAACACAGATGTGATCAGCAACCCCAATGTCATTCACCCCGGCATGGTGTTGACGATCCCAGCCTAATCATGTGGGCGCAGGTTAATTAACCTGCACACGATACACCTTTCATTGGTGTGACAACAGGCGCAACCTTTGTGGGCTGCGCCTGTTTTTTTTAACTTACATTTAGACAGTATCTTCTCAATAATTAGGGGTAAACCTCAAAGGACATATCGTGATTTCGACGAAAATTTATTTTATTTGCCCCGCTTTATTGAGAAAAGATCATAAAAGGATAAAAAGATTATGGCAGCAGATCCACTTTCAGAACTTTTAGGCGGTGTATTACGCGGTGCTGGGCATGGCAATGCCCAACAACATGTACAAAATGCCAGCAGCGACCAATTAAGCGACCTGCTTGGTAGCATTTTGAGCAGTGCTGGGCAACAAATGCCCCAACAACAATCAAGCGGCAATGCAATGGGCGACATCCTCGGCAGCATTTTGGGTGGCGGGCAACAATCGCAACAATCATCAAGCGGCAATGCGATGGGCGACATCCTTGGCAGCATCTTGGGCGGCGCTGGGCAACAAAGACCACCACAACGCCCTCAGCAACAATCGAGCGGGAATGCCATGGGTGATATCCTCGGCAGCATCTTGGGCGGGGGTGGGCAGCAATCGAGCGGCAACGCCATGGGCGATATTCTTGGCAGCATCTTGGGCGGCGGGCAACAAGTGCCACAGCAACGCCAAATGCCCCAACAACAATCATCGGGCGACCCTTTGGCCGATTTGTTGGGCGGCATTTTGGGGCGTGGGGCTTCGCCAGCGCCAGTGCAACCGGTTCCGACCTTCCCCACATCAGGTGGCGGTAGCATTCTCGACATTTTAGGGTCATTGGTCGGTGGCTCGTTACAGGGCGGGTCATCGGGCATAGGCGCACAAGGTGGCGGCTTGACAGATTTGATCGGTATGATGATGGGCGCAGGTCAAATGGGGAGTTTGGGGGCCATTGCTGGCACACCCTTTGCCCCTATTATTAGCGCCTTGGCGAAGAAATTGGGGATAAACCCGATTATTGCCACAATTGTGGTGGGCTATTTGCTCAACAAATTATTTGCATCACAGGCTCAACCACAACGTGCTGTGCAGCAATCAGCGGGTGGGCTTGATAGCTTGCTCGATCGCTTTGGCGCTGGCAAACCCGTCGATCGTCACTATATTCAACACAGTGGCATGGCCGAGGAATTGGCTGAAACAGCCGGTTTGAACCCCAATCAGGCCACTGATGCTTTGCAAACCTTGATTGGAATGCTGGGCGGTAACACCGGTCAACCCATGCAATCATCGCAAGGCAGTTTGAAAGGTTTGTTGGATCAGTAGCAGCTAGCCTGCCCGTCAAATGCACGGGCAGGCAATCAAAAATTGGCAAAGGTTTTGAAATAATAGATTGCAGTAGAGCAACTTCTTAAAAGGCAAAACCTTTCATCAACTCGGAATCTGCTCTATTCCCCCCTCTCTTTTGGGGTCGTGGTTTAATCGACCCCATGAAACTCGCGCCATCAATCTTAACTGCCGATTTTGCCAATTTAGGCCAACAGATACAGGCCGCCGAACGTGCGGGGGCCGAATGGATGCACCTTGATGTGATGGATGGGCATTTTGTGCCTAATCTTAGTTTTGGGGCTACGGTATGCGGCGCTGTGCAAAAAAGCTGCACCATTCCCTGCGAAGCCCATCTGATGGTCAGTAACCCAGACCCATATCTCAAAGATTACGCGGCGGCGGGTATGAAGCGCGTGATTGTGCATGTTGAGGCGTGCGCTCATCTTTATTCAACCTTGCAGCAAATAAAGGCGTTGGGAATGCAAGCCGGTGTGGCGCTCAACCCGCTTACGCCATTGGGGTTGCTCGAAGATGCCTTGCCGTTGCTCGATATGGTGCTGATAATGTCGGTTGAGCCGGGGTTTGGCGGTCAAGCCTTCATTCCAGCAGCGTTAGGGCGTATTGCGCGGATGCGGCAGATGTTAGATGCGATTGGCTCACAGGCCGAGATCGAAGTAGACGGTGGCGTAAATGTCAGCACCATTCGCCGTGTGCGTGAAGCCGGGGCCAGCATCGTGGTGGTGGGGTCGGCGGTTTATTCGCCCAAATATACGGTGGCTGATGGCATTGGGCGGCTACGCGGGGCGATGCGAGGCGAGGTGCAGACGCATGACAACGCCATTGCATTGATGCAGGGCTGTGCGCAGCGTATGACCGAAATTGCACAACAGGCCATCGCGGCGCGTGGGGTGTGTCACATCGCACTGAGCGGCGGCAGCACGCCCAAAATGTTGTATGCGACCTTGGCTTCGGCTCAGTGGCAGGGTCAGTTAGATTGGTCGCGTATTCACGTTTGGCTGAGTGATGAGCGCAATGTGCCGAGCGATCATGCCGATAGCAATTTTAATAGCGCCAATGTCGCCCTCATTCAGCCTTGTCATTTGCCCGCGCCAAATGTGCATCGGGTGCAAACCGAATTAGGCGCAGCGGCGGCAGCGGCGCATTATGAGGCCGAAGTTGTGGCTCATTTGGGCGCAACCCCCAAGTTTGACCTTATTTTGTTGGGCATGGGTGACGATGGACATACAGCCTCGCTTTTTCCGGGCACTTTGCCCGCCATTGCCGCCGATCGGCTGGTCATTGCGCATCGGGTCGAGAAGTTGAACGCCGAGCGCATCACTTTTACCCCCAAATTAATCAACGCTGCCCACGAGATGATGTTTATCGTGAATGGCGCATCAAAAGCCGCCATGCTTGACCGTGTGCTCAACGGCCCCTATCGCCCAAATGACCTGCCCTCGCAAATTGTTATGCCGGTTGAGGGGCGTTTGGTGTGGATGATTGGGTAGTTGAATGGTTAACTGGTTGATTAGTTGATTTATGACTCATGACTCGTGACTCATGAGTCGACCAATCAACCAACCCCTCATAACAAACTCGTTGGGTCAACATCAACAAAACACCCACTCGGAATATTGAGCTTAGCGAGCAAGGTGCGGGGGGAATCGGTGCGGGCGATGATGTGCCAGCGAAAGCGTTTGTTGCGGCGGGCAAAATAGGCCGGCGCGGGGCCGATTAAGCTGCTGGGTTGGGCCAGCACTTGGCGCAATTGTCGCCCCAAGGCCTCGCATTGTTGGCGGGCTTTGTCTTCGTTTTCGTCTTCAAATTCAAAGCGCACCAGCCGCGTAAAGGGCGGTAAATCGAGCATACGCCGATTGCTCAATTCATATTTGGCAAACCCTTGCACATCATGATGTTTGGCATGGGCAATCGATGGGTGATCGGGGTTATAGGTTTGCACAATCACGCGCCCCTTCAGCAGCCCGCGCCCAGCCCGCCCAGCCACCTGCTCAATTAGGTTAAACACGCGCTCAGAGGCGCGGAAATCGGGCAAAAACAGCCCGACATCGGCCAACACCACACCCACCAACGTTACCATCGGCAAATCAAGCCCTTTAGCGATCATCTGTGTGCCGACCATAATATCGGCCTGTTGATTCATGAAGCGCTCTAATAACAATTTCTCGGCCCCGCGACTCGAAGCCGTGTCTTTGTCCCAACGCACAATGCGGGCCTTGGGGTGTAGCTCGTGAATGGCTTGCTCGATACGTTGCGTGCCGATGCCAATATAGCGAATACGCGGGCTTTTGCAGGCCGGGCATAGCTTGGGCACGGGTTCGCTGTGATTGCAATGATGGCATTTTAAAACCTGAGCGCTGGGGGCCGAGTGCAGCGTAAGCGGCACATCATCGTTAGGGCAACGCACAGCGTGCCCACAATCGCGGCATACCACACACGAGGCCAAGCCGCGCCGGTTGAGAAAAATAATGGCTTGTTCGCCTCGGCTAAACGTGTGCAATAACGAATCACGCAGGGCCACGCTAAACATGCTGGTGTTGCCCGCCCGCAACTCGGCCCGCATGTCTACCACTTGCACATCGGGCAAGGGTTGATACACCAATTGCGTGACCTCTGGCGTTGGGCGTTCAGGTTGCACCTCGGCTTTAATGCCCAGCCGCGCTTGTTGGTCAGCCACGCGGTTGGCATGTGCCCGCACCCGATTGGGTAGCTCCAGCAATTTTAGCAGCTGGGTTTCGGGGTTTGGGTTGATGAAATTGACGGCGTGCCACACTTCGAGCGATGGCGTAGCGCTGCCGTAAATGAGCACAGCGTTGCTCATTTTGGCGTAATGGGCGGCCACGCGGCGGGCATCGTAGGCGGGTGATTTGTCTTGTTTGTAACTCGATTCATGTTCCTCGTCCAACACGATCAACCCGACATCGGGGACGGGTGCAAATAAGGCCGAGCGCGCCCCCACCACCACCGTCAATTCACCCGAACGAATACGCCGCCATGTGTCAAAACGCTCGCCGTGGCGCAAGCGACTGTGAATGAGCGCGACTTTGCCCGGAAAGCGCTCTAAAAAGCGGCGGGCGGTCTGTGGGGTGAGACTGATCTCTGGCACCAAAATAATCACACCGCGCTTTTTGGCAAGTGTCGCCTCAACCGCCCGCAAATACACCTCGGTCTTGCCACTGCCAGTCACCCCTCGCAATAAAAATTGAGAATGGGTGATTGGAGAATTTACAATTTCATCTGTATTCTGTATTCTTGGCTCTTGACTCTTAGCTCTTGACTCTTGACTCTTAGCTCTTGACTCTTGGCTCTTGGCTCTTGCTTCTTGATTCTCAATCGCCATTCTCACCGCCTGCCACGCCGCCGCCTGATCGGGCGTGAGCGGGGGCGGGGTTTTGAGCACAAAATCAAGGTCTGAGAGTGGGTCGCGCCAGCGCTCGGCATCGCCCATCGTGACATAATCTTGCGCCTGCAACCACGCCAAATCGGCGCTAGTGGCGCTGGTTTCAGCCGATAACCAATCGGCCCACGCAATGCCATTGCGATGTTGTAAATAGCGCAATGCGGCAGCGCGGCGGCGGGCCGGGGCTTTATCATCGCGCTCCAAATTACCCAGCACGATATCGAATGTCACCGCCGAAATCATCAATTGCACCAACGTTTTGCGCACGACTGATACTTTGGGTGGGGCTAAGGTCGAGGCACGGGCGATCAACCCTTTTTTGACCATGCCCTCAAGCAATTCGTGCCATTCGGTTACGCCCATTTTGCGCAACACGCTGCGCAGTTTGGCCTCGGTGGCGGGGCCGCGCCCACGCAACAAATTAAAAATTTCGCTTTGCGGGTTTAATGTTTCGGGACTATTTTTGTTATTTGTTGGCGAGGGTGGTGTCACGGCCTCATACACATTGGCCGAACTGGGCGTTAGGCCGGGCGGGATCATCATGGCGCAGGCGCGGCCAATTGAAGTGTAATATTCGGCTGCGATCCAGCGGGCCAAAGCGATTTGTTGGGCGTTTAGCGCCGGTTGTGGGTCGATCAAACTATGAATCGATTTGAACTTGAGGCGTTGGCCTTTGTCATCGGTTGGCTTATGGTTTGGCGGCCAATGGTGAATGATGATGCCGGTGGTGAGGGTGTTGCGCAGCGGCACGCCAACGATTACGCCCACTTTCGCTTGTGCTTGCATCGCATCGGGCACACGGTAACTGAGGGTTTGATCGAACGCATTGGTGAGCAGGGCAACTTCAACAAAAGCAGACATACATCGCTACTATACTTCATGGTATAAACTGCTATCACTTGCAAAGATGGGAAATTTAAAACGCTACATTGCAGCGGGGTTGATGCTGTTGTCAGTGCTAATTGTGGGGTGTTCGCGCTTGCCAAATGGGGGACCGCCGAGCGGCAACTTAGGGCCTACCCTAACCCCCTTGGTATTGCCATCAGTTACGCCCATTTTGCCGACCGAAACCCCATTTCCAGAGCCATTAAGCCCGCAGCGAGTGCGTTGGGGCACGGGCGAGGGCTTTCCACCGGGCATTTGCCTCGATACCTGTAATGCCAAATTCATCGCGTGGGCCGACCTCAAACCCGAATTAGAAGCCAAGTTATTGCCGCTGGTTGGGCAAGTGCCTGCGGGCAGCAAACTAAACCTGATTTTGGCCGACAGCGCCCGCGCTATTTATATTGTGCGGGTGGTGGCCCCCAACGGCGCACAATTTGCCGATGTATGGCTGGGTGGCGACCCTTTGGCCGGTTGGGTATGGGATGGCCTGATTCGGGTTGGGCCATCGGTAGCACCGGTGCAAGTGTGGGCGGTGGTGCAACGCTATTCTGATAATACCTATCGGCGGGTGCGTTAAAACTTAATCACGTAACTGCCACGCGATAACCATCGCGCCGATACACGAGGCGATCATCAGCCAAAGCAAGGTTGCGCTGGCATTGGCCCCCACAAATAAAGTAGAAACAAATGGCCCGGCATTTTGTGCAATGCCGGCCACCATAAAGAGCACCCCGTTATAACGCCCAATTTGCTCTGGGGGCGATACTTTTAAGGCCCAAGGTGGCACAATGGGCGAGAAAATGGTCTCGGCCAACCCGATGATGCCCGGGGTAATGACGACCAGAAATAACGGCAATTGACCTTTGGGCAACAGGCCAGCCAATAGCATAAAGCCCCAACCCAGCACAATCCCAGCATACATCAACACCAAGGCCTTGCGGCTAGAGATGTTTCTTAACCAGCGCATCACCGGCATTTGCAACACTGCAATCACAATGGTGTTTAACCCCAAGGCATAGCCCAACTCGCGCGGGGTTGCGCCCACATCTTGGGTGGCATATAACGGTAAAAAGCTGTTTTGTTGCGACACATTGCCCCAAAACAACAAATTCATCAGGCACAGCAATACAAATGGGCGGTTACGCAACATGCCACGCCATACATTTTCGGTGGGGGCGCTTGGTTGCTTGGGGGTTGATTGGGTATGGGCGTGCAAGGTTTTGCGGTCATCATGAATTTGCCACGTTAACGCGGTGAATAAGAGGGTGAAGGCGGCTTGAATGTAATAAACGGTTTGAAAAGTTGCGACATTGGTGATATCAATTAAGAAGCCCCCAAGCAAGCCACCTAACCCAATCCCAAAGTTGATACCCGCATAGTTAAGCGAATAGGCGCTGCTGCGATGTTCTTCATTCACACGCACCCCCAACAAGGTGCTAAAAGCCGGAAAACGTGCCGATTGCGCCATTGTTGAGGCGACCCAAACGACAGCGGCTAAAGCCAATGTCGTGACGTGGGCAAAGGCGATTGAACCGAACACCGTGATGATGTTAGCCGCCAGCATGACAATCCGTGCGCCATAACGATCGATCAAAACCCCAGCAAGGGGCGAAATGGCGAGGCCGAGCAAACCGGCAAAGGTCAGCATAGCCCCAGCCTCATTGAGCGTAATGCCACGAGCGCTATTTAAATAGATTAACGGATATTGCAAGCTCATGCCAAACCCCACAAAAGTGATGATATTGGCAATCAGCAGACGGCGTGCTTCGGGGGGGTATTGGTTTAGCATGGGCGTGGGGGATGTGGAAGTGGATAGTAGATAGCGGATAGTGATAGCGGATAGCTTCTACTATCACTATCTACTATTACTATCTGCTATCCTCTATCCACTATCTGCTATACATCGTGACGACGCAAGCGCCGCCAAGGCCGATATTATGTTGCAGGGCGATGCGCGCGTTTTCAACTTGGCGCGGGCCGGCTTGCCCACGCAATTGCCACACCAATTCGGCACATTGTGCCAAACCGGTTGCGCCCAATGGATGGCCCTTTGACAGCAACCCACCCGAAGGATTGGTGACCACTTTGCCGCCATAGGTGTTGTCGCCGTCCCATACAAAACGCTCGGCCCCGCCTTCGGGGGCCAAACCCAGCGCCTCATAGGTAATGAGTTCGTTGGCGGTGAAACAGTCGTGCAATTCGACCACATCAAGGTCGTTGGGGCCGATGCCGGTTTGAGCGTAGACCTGCTGGGCAGCAGCGGCGCTCATGTCGTAGCCCACCACCTTCATCATCTTTTTGTCGTCAAAGGTCGAGCGAAAATCGGTGGTCATGGCTTGCCCGATGATACGCACACTAGTATTGAGGTTGTGTTTGCGGGCAAAAGCCTCGCTGCACACCACCGCCGCCGCCGCGCCACACGTCGGCGGGCAACATTGATAGCGCGTCAGCACACCCACCATTTTGGGCGAAGCCATAATTTCATCGACGGTTAAGGGCGTGCGAAAAATAGCGCGTTCGTTATAGCGGGCATGTTTGCGAGCTTTTTCGGTGATTTTGGCAAAGGTTTCGTTACGTGTGTCATAACGCTCTTGATACTCGGCCCCTGCCATGCCAAATAAACGAATCGCCATTGGTGATTCTGAATGCCCATGCACTTGATCGACGATATCGGTAAATTTTGCCAATGGGCCGGGGCGATCGTTGAACACATATTGCAATGCCCCGCGCAACATTTGCTCAAACCCCAGCGCCAAAACGCAATCGGCGATCCCACTCATCACCGCCTGCCGCGCCATATACAACGCCGTTGAGCCACTCGAGCAATTGTTGTTAACATTGATGATGGGAATGCCGGTCATGCCCAATTCATATAAAGCCGCTTGCCCACAAGTGCTATCGCCATATACATAGCTCACATAAGCCTGTTGAATTTGGTCATAGCTGATACCTGCGTCTGACAGCGCATCGCGGGCCACTTGCGCCCCCATTTGGTTATAGGGCAACTCGGTGCTGGGTTTTACAAATGGGGTCATAGCGACGCCGGTAACGTAGACATTTTGGCTCATGTAGCTAGTATACTCCGCGCGGCCTCAAACTGAGGTTCGAGGCCGCGCTCAATCTATACGCAAGACCAACAACACAAAATTAGGATGGATTAACAACCGGCAAGGCCTTTAGCCCACGAATAATCAACGACTTACGCCAGCGCAACTGCGATACAGGCACAGCCAACCGCAAATTGGGCATCTGCTCAACAATGGCCGCCAGCGCAATTTGCACCTCGAGCCGCGCCAACGGTGCGCCTAAACAATAATGCACCCCATTGCCAAACCCAAGATGTCGATTGTCTTCACGCATCAAATTTAGCACATCGGGCTGTGCAAACCGCCGCTCGTCATAATTGGCCGAAATAATGGCCCCGCCCACAAAGGCCCCACGTGGAATCGTCACCCCGTGCAATGTTATCTCGGTTGTCGCATAACGTTCAGTTCCTAATGATACCGGCGAGGTATAACGCACCAACTCTTCGACTGTGCTACGCAACAACCCATCTCGATTGGCCGTGCGACCTTTTACCGTGTCACGCAACATCGCCCATTGGTCAGGGTGTTGCAGCAGCGCCAATACCCCACTCGAAATCAAATTCACGGTTGTCTCGAAACCCGCTGTCAGCAATATCACCACCATCGCCAATACTTCATCGTCGTTCAATTGATCGTCATTATCTTGGGCCTGCACCAATGCTGTAATCAAATCATCACGCGGGTTGGCACGTCGCTCAGCAATCAAGTTGCGCAAATAGCGCATCAATTGCCACAAACTGGGGATCGACAACAGCATATCAGTCATGTTGGTGTTGCCGACAAAAGCGGCGGCCCAACGTGCAAATTTTTGATAATCATCGGCATACACGCCCAATATCTTGGCGATCACCGTCACCGGCAAAGGCAACGCCACCTGTTGCAACAGATCAACCGTGCCGCCATTCGCGCGGCTAGCGTGCAATGCGCTATCAATCAGGCGCTGGGTAATTTGGCTAATTTCTTGGCGCATTTGCTCAATCAGTTTGGGCGTAAACACGCGATGCACCAAATTTCGCAAACGGGTATGGTCAGCCCCATCTTGATCAAGCATATTGTGCGCCAATGGGCGAATAAATGCTGGCATCCAAGGCTCTTTGACTGGTTTTTCGCCCGGCAAGCGTGGCACATTGGCTGGGCTTTTGACAAAACGCTCATCGCGCAATAGCGTAGCCACGTCATCATAGCGCGTCAGCAGCCACAGTGTGCGTTTGTCGGGCAGCGTAATGCGATGCACTGGGGCTTCATCGCGCAATTGGCGATAAAACGGGTGTGGGTTGGCGTGAAAAGCCGGGCTAGCGATATTCATCATATGGTTTACAACCAACGCCCCCAAGTCACCATAATACATAGGAAAAAAGTGACGGCGCTGAGTGCAAAACTTTGTTTAGTGCAAATGTTAACGTAAATAGCTCCGATCATTATCACAGCCAAGCATAATGATGCAATAGGGGTAAGAAAAGGGAAAATGCCGGTTGCTCCAGGTAAAATTAAACCCAAGACCCCTATAAGTTCAGCGAGACCCAATAAACGAACGTGTTGGGGGCGAATCCCCGGCGGCAATTTTATTTTTTGCTCGATTTTCTCGAGTGGTTGGCTGAGTTTTGCCAAAGATGCCGCGGTAAAAATTAGCGCAAGCATGCCTTGCATCATCCAAAGAGTTATATTAGTCATCGAAGTTAAAAAATTGGTATGTAATCTTTTATGTAGCCGGTTCGGCCTTGCGTGCCTTAATCGTGTCAAAAGTTTCGGCATAATCTACAAATTCAGTGCCACATAGCTTGTCCCAAAATCGAAAATGTACTCCATAATTACCTTGAAACTTACTATGATGCATATTATGGTGAGTACTCGAGGCAAAAAAGCGAAATATGCCTTTGTTAAACCATGCCGGATATAACTCGTAGCCAAGATGGGACTTAATATTATTAAATAGCCCGATAAGCTGCAAAACACCTAACACCGGTGCATATATAGGTATAAAAAAAGCGACTGGAAATATCCACGCAGTAAGCAAAAATGATTCACCGATGTGAAATGACATGGACGTAAATGGTGTCACATCAATACTATGATGATGAACTGCATGTATATGACGATAAATGGCTTTGTGATGTAGTAAACGATGCACCCAATAAAACCAAGCATCATCGAGTAGCCACATAAAGAAGAAACAACCAATGCTCCAAATGGGACCATAAATACTAATATCGGTATAAAGTTTGGTATATCCTAATGTACTGAAATAGAGCACAATGCTGCTTGTAAGTGCCCCTATCAACGCTGTCAATAATGCATTCTTAATTTCAAATTTAATTTGCTCAAAATCAGCACGTTGTTTAAGCTGAATCCGCAAATGTTGCAATTTTTTCTTAAATACTTTCCAAACGACAAAATAAACCAAAGCGGCCAATGCGCCATTCGATAATAATCCTGTAATATAGACACGAGGGACATTGCTAAGAATTTCAATCACTGTTTGCATTTTTATAACTCCAAAGATAAAACAAAAAATATTACATTTCAACAAGTTTGTCGGCCAAGGCGCTAATCATTAACGCGATGACTGATTCATACGCCGCACCAAAATCCGCCACATACAAGGTCGAAACAAAAATACTGTGCATCAGCCCCGAAAACTGAGCGGGCGAACAGGCAATTTTCAAGCCGCGTCGCGCCCAAATCTCAAGAATCTCGCCATAAAATGCCTCATCTTCACCCATGGCTTGCGCCACCTGAGTACTCGATGCCTCATGCAACAACATTTCAAAATCGCGCCGTTTAAAATTGCGCAACAACGGGCTGCCGCGATAAATGGCTAAAGACTCATGAAAAAAGGCTCGCACCTGTTCACGCGGGTCGGGCCGCACCTGCATCGCCGATTTTCGCATCTTTTCACGTAATTCACGCTCAGCTTCGCCAAAAAGCGTCACAAACAACTCATTTTTCGATGCAAAAAATTGATAAAACGCCCCTTTCGAAATATGCGCTGCCTGTGCCAACTCATCGACGCTGATTTTGTGCAACCCCACCACAATCAATTGCGCCTCGGCATGAGCGAGCAATTTACTGCGAATGGCGGCGCGTTCGGCCTCAGAAAAACCTCGTGGCATAATTTTTGTGACTATTTACACTGTTTCAGTCATACAGATTATAGAAATGTCGATGACACAAGTCAATAGCGCCGTATATTTATGACCGAGAGTCAAAGCGAATATGACTTGCGGTCATGGATGAGCGCTGTGATGGCCTAGGTTGCCCGACACGTATAACATGAGTTACTAAAAAAACGCTTTCCTCGTGCGACAATACCTACCATGTCATTATTTACCCCGGGTCGCCCCAACGCCGATGAATATTTAGCGTATTACGGGCAATATATTCAGCTTGTGCCAGATGGCAATATTGTCGAAATTTTGGGCAATCAGTTTGCCGACACGCACCAATATACGTTATCGTTCGATGAATTTCGCGTAACACAACGCCCCACGCCCAGCGATTGGTCTATTTTGCAGGTGTTGGGTCATTTGATCGACACCGAGCGGGTAATGGCTTATCGCGCATTACGCTTTGCGCGGGGCGACACCCGCCCATTGGCTGGGGTGGAATTTGATGGCTATGTGCAGACCGGCGGATTTGAAACCCGCGAGGTGGCAAGCTTGATGGGCGAATTTGCCGCAGTGCGCGCCAGCACCGTGTTGATGTTAGGGCATTTAGACGACGCAGCTTGGCGACGGCGTGGCATAGCCGATGGCAATGAGATCAGTGTGCGGGCTTTGGCTTATATCATCGCTGGGCATGAATTACATCACATGGCCGATTTTAAAGCACGATATTAGTGTGGTTTCACGCAAAGATGCAAAGGCGCTAAAAAAACTTTGCGCCTTTGCGTGAAACATTTTTAACCCAAGCGAGCGGCGATTTTGTCATCGGGATAAGACAACAAACGCCCAAAGGCCATCGCAAGCGCGCGACGCATTTCGCCCACGTATACCCCATCCGCCATCATTTCAGCTTTAGCCTGTTTGAGCGCCAAATATGAATCGAGCGTAGCTCCCGAATACATCATCAGCACATGCTTACCAGCAGCCACCTCAGCCGGAAAAAGATCAGTGACGATGAGGTCATTTTCGCGGAACAGTTGCGCCCCGTTGCGCTTGGCAACAATGACGGCCTCGTCCCATAACACATCAGCCTCAACGGGCGTTAGCGGGTGGCTGAGCGCCAATTGTTTGGCCCCTGCGCCTACCATCTCGGCAAAAGCCGCGATAACCCCAAGGTTAAATGAATACCAATCGATTGGGCGCATATTGGGCGCTGGGGTTTGTGAGTCGATTGCCATGTAAATATTTTACAGCCATCATACTACCACCAATTTCGCCAGCCGATCCGTGCCGCCGGACATTGACATGGCATCATCGCCAAAAGCCGCACGCCCACGCCGTTGTAAATTTCGGGCTTTAAGCGATTTCGCATTCCCTTTCACCGTCACATACACAATTGTGTCATCGGCAGCCGCAATGACAGCATCGGCTACCGTTGCGTCTTTCAACAACTTCGTCGTCACCACGCCTTTACCAGCCCGTCCTTGAATGGGGTAATCGTCGATCACCAAGCGCTTGGCCTTGCCATCAGTGGTCGCTAAAATCACATCATGCTCCACCGCATAAGTTTGCTGCACCAACGTCAACGCCATTACCAAATCGCCATTCTCAAGTTTCATGCCTACCACCCCACCTGCGGGCAAACCCATGGGTCGCACCTCCTCTTGTTTAAAACGAATGGCCATACCAAGCTGGCTAAATAACATTACTTCTTCGTCACCCTTGGTCATATGGGCGCTAATCACCGTGTCGGTATCGCTAACGCCACATGCTACAAACATTTGGCCCGGCACGGTGGGCAAGGCGCTCAATTCGCTGCGTTTAACCATGCTGCTGGCCGTGCAAGTAATGAGGAACCCGCCGCCTTCGCGCTTAACTTGATCACGTTCAAGCGCAAATGCTCCCGCCACCTCGTCATCTTTTAAAAATGGTGATAACGCACTCAGCGGCGCACCCTCACCAGCCGTCACATCTTCGATCGGCAAATTATTCACCCCCAACACAACCGCCCGTCCCGATGACCCAATGACATAAATAAGAGCTTTGGCGCTGGTCTTCACAATTGCGGCAGGCACTTCTTTGGCCGCTGCTGTCACACGTGGTTGCTCGTTTACTCGGCCAATTTTGCCATTGCTGCCCACGATCACATAACAATCTTCTTCGGGAATCAGATCATGCGTAGTCAACGCCATCTGATCGATTTTAGATTTTAGATTTTGGGTTTTAGATTTTGAATTTGCCTCAGCCGCATGGTCCGGCTCACTTCCGTCTTGGTTCTTGGTTCTTGATTCTTGACTCTTGACTCTCGATTCTGGAATCTTGCCAACAATCGCCGTGCGACGTGCATCGCCAAAACGCTGCTTGAGCGACACCAATTCAGCTTTAATTGCCCCCAGCATTTTGGCGGGGTTTGTCAACAACGACTCTAAATGCGCAATGATTTTGCGTTTTTCGGCCAATTCTTCTTCGAGCTTTTTGCGTTCAAGCGCCGCCAAACGCCGCAAGGGCATTTCGAGAATGGCCTGTGCCTGTAAATCGCTAAATGCGAACTGCGAAATCAAGCCCTTACGCGCCATGTCAACATCTTTTGAGGCACGAATAAGTTTAATGATCTCATCGATCACATCCAAGGCCTTAACCAATCCTTCTAAAATATGCGCCCGCTCACGCGCCCGCGTCAAGTCAAATTCGCTACGGCGGCGCACCACCTCACGCCGATGCTCAATAAACACCTGCAACATCTTGCGCAACGACAACACCCGTGGCTCACCATCGACCAAAGCCAACATAATCACCCCAAACGTGCTACGCATAGCGGTATATTTATATAGCGCCGCCAAAATCTTACGCGCATCTTCACCCTTGCCAATATCAATCACGATCCGCATCCCGCGCCGGTCACTTTCATCGTGAATGTCGGTGATACCCGTAATCTTGCCATCCCGCGCCAAATCGGCAATACGCTCAATTAACGCTGCTTTATTTACCGCATAGGGCAATTCGCTCACAATAATATGCGTTTTGCCGCGTTGCCCATCTTCAATATGGGTCTTGGCCTGCACAATCAGTTTGCCGCGCCCAGTGCCATAACAAGCGCGAATAATATCTTCTTGTTCGGGGGTATCGCCATAACGAAAAACGATACCACCCGTCGGGAAATCCGGCCCCTTGACATATTTCATCAAGTCATCGACATCAACTTCAATCTCGGGCAAGGCTTCAAATGTGCGCGTGTTGTCTTTACCTGCCACCACCACTGCCGACAAATTCGGCAACGCGATATATTTGTCGATCATAAAACAAGTAGCATCGCAAATTTCACCCATGTTGTGCGGCGGTATATTGGTCGCCATGCCAACGGCGATACCGGTCGCCCCATTCAACAGCAAATTGGGCAATGCCGCTGGCAACACGGTCGGCTCTTGTTGGGTGCCATCATAGTTCTCAACAAAATCAACTGTCTCTTTGTCAAGGTCGGCCAACAAATCCATCGCAGGATGGCTCAATCTCGCCTCGGTGTAACGCATCGCGGCAGGGGGATCGCCATCGATGCTGCCAAAGTTGCCCTGACCGTCGACCAGCAAATAGCGCATTGAAAAATCTTGCGCCATACGTGCCATCGCCTCATACACGCTAGCATCGCCGTGCGGGTGATATTTGCCCAGCACATCACCCACAATACGCGCACTTTTGCGATATGGCGTGTCGGCCCGCAAACCATTGTCATGCATCACATACAAAATACGGCGCTGCACCGGCTTTAGGCCGTCACGGGCATCAGGCAATGCGCGTGACAC
This sequence comes from Thermoflexus hugenholtzii JAD2, assembly GCA_945877855.1. Lineage (GTDB taxonomy): Bacteria > Chloroflexota > Anaerolineae > J036 > Brachytrichaceae > AQU-03. Next base: position 43,827 of record CAMDWA010000012.1, read on the forward strand.
AATCACGCTCATTGAATACGACAAATAAGCCTGCTTCATCTCGGTGTCAATATCGACACGCCGAATACGCCCAATTTGGGCTGTATCCATGTCTAATGCCCCCTGAAAGGCGGCTCCATTTGCAGGGTTATGTGCTTCGTAAGGTTTTTGTTTGCTGGCCATTTGCGTATTACTTTAGTTGCCAGAACAAACGTTCCAGCCTATAACTATTCTAACGCAAAATCAAAAGCAGGTGTGGAATGGATAACAAAATGACGAGGATGAAGTTAATAAATAGCTCTAATTCGAAAACTTGCCAGTTTACTTAGAAATCATGAAAAAAGCCCTTTTTTAAATACAATCTACTTTATCCGAGCAAATTCGGATAGTAGGAAGTAATTATGATAATAAATAAAATAAAAAAATACTCAAAGTCAATCTTGATTGCGGTAGCGCTAGTCACAACCTGTCAACCATTAATACCTTTACAAGCTCAAAGCAAATTACCTCCTAATGAAAATTTATTTTTCAACAAACAAGATTTGCAAGCGCCTGTTACGCAACTTATCATCAAATACAAAGATGCATCAAAATATCGTGTAGCAACACCAATTCAGTTTGCACGTGAGGCAGATTGGAATACAACGCCGCTGATGCATCAATTACTTGATAGTGCCGTTATGGAACTCAGCCAAATTGCAGGGGTAAAACTATCACATTTACGTGAAATGTCTGGCGATGCCCACGTATTAAAATTTGCAAATTCACTCCCATTTAAAGAAGCCGAAATATTGGCAAAAAAAATTGCAACACACCCAGACATTGCACTCGCTGAGATTGATGTCATCGAAAAATTATATTCACAACCAGAAATTGTGCCAAACGATACAGAATTTTCACAACAATGGCATCTTAAGAAACCTACCAGCACAGAATTTGGTATCAATGTCGTCGAAGCTTGGGACACAACTACCGGTAATGCAAATATTGTAATTGCAGTGGTGGACAGTGGAATTTTAGCCGATCATCCAGATTTAAAAGGGCACATTTTGCCGGGCTATGATTTTATTAGTGATACACGGCTTTCAAACGATGGAGATGGCCGCGATGCAAATGCCTCGGACCCCGGGACTTGGGGAACTGTATTAGAATGCCTTGGCAACCCTAATTACCCAGATTATTTTCTTAAAAGTTCTTGGCATGGCACTCATGTTGCCGGGAGTATTGGTGCTGCAAGTAATAATAACCAAGGTGTTGCTGGCATTAACACAATATCAAAAGTTCAAGCGGTGCGGGTATTGGGGAAATGTGGCGTAGGTTTTCGGTCAGATATTATTGACGGAATGCGCTGGGCTGGTGGGCTAGCCATACCAGGCGTACCTGCCAATAATACCCCTGCCCGCGTTATCAATTTAAGCTTGGGCGGATATAGCACAATTTGCCCTGATTTTTATCAAAGTGCAGTCGATGAACTCGTAGCTAAAAATGTGGCGATTGTGGTTGCATCTGGCAATAGCACAACAGAGGCAAAATATCAAAGCCCAGCAAACTGCCGTGGCGTTATTTCAGTTGGCGGCAGCATTTTTAATGGAAGCCTATCGACTTTCAGTAGTTGGGGCGACAAGTCCCAAATCACGGTTTCCGCACCAGGTGGCGATGAAAATCGCGGCATTCTCTCAACTTCAAATGATGGTAAAAAAGGGCCAGGTGAATATATTTATGAATCGATGGTGGGAACAAGCATGGCAGCCCCCCAAGTCGCTGGGATTGTCTCATTAATGTTATCAGTAAAACCAGCACTTACCCCTGCACGGGTTGCACAATTGCTACAGCAAACGGTCAGCCCCTTCCCAAGCAATGAATCTTGTGGCACCCTCGTCGGTGGCCCAGGAATTGCAAATGCTGCCAATGCCGTAAATAATGCAAAAAACGATTCAACAAAGGTGTTCTTACCCGCACAATTTTATGATTTTGTTATTGCAGAACCACAACCGGTCGAAACCCCACCCACATTAGCGCGAATGACCTTCGCAAAAAAATCATTAGCAACTACAACTATTCTCAATGGCAGCTTCGAATGTCGTGGCGCACTATGGAAGAACTATTCGAAGAAGAGCAACTATGACATGTGGATACCTCTTACTGGGCAAAATAACAGCCTAAAAGCCCAACACGGCATCATGGCAGCTGGCCTTGGTGGATATAATGACGAAATTCAGGCGATCGGGCAAGACGTAACAATCTCTGCCGACAATCCAAATTTAGTGTTTTACTATATTGTGGGGTCTGCTGAAGGTAATAATTGTAACAATGATGTAGCAACAGTTCGTGTCAATGGTTCAAATGTCTTATTCAGTTTGCCGTTATGTGGTTCGACACAATCAAACACATGGACTCGAAAATCAATCTCTTTAGCAGCTTATGTTGGTCAAACCATCGATTTAGAATTTCGAGTAACAACCAATGCAAGTCAAGCAAGCGCCTTGTTAATCGATAACATCACCTTAACCGCCGGACCTTAAAAAATTTAAAACGCAACAAAAAAGGCGGGGGAAATTCCCCGCCTTTTTTGTTCAACCTTTCGCCAACGTCACGCCGCTCACGCCAGCAAGGCCATTCTCAAAAATCATCAACACAAACAACAACGATGACAGCCGATTAAGATAACGCCCAAGCGCGGCATTTTCAACCACACCTTCGTGCAGCAAGCGCGTCACAACCCGCTCGGCACGGCGCACAATGGTGCGTGCCAAATCAAGATACGCGCCAACCAATGTATCGCCCGGCACCACAAATTCTTTGGGCAGGGTGATTTCAGCCGTAATCGCGTCGGTTTCGCGTTCAAGCCACTGCACCTTGGTGCTGTCTATTTTGCGAAATTGCGGGGCCACCTGCGGGGTCGATGCTAGCTCCGCCATCATATGATATAAATCACGCTGGGTCGCCAATAGTAAATCTTTGGTGCGATGGCTGTGGGCGCTGGCGCGAGCAATGCCGAGCGCCGAATTTGCCTCATCAACCGTGCCATAGGCCTCGGGCTGCAAGGCATATTTAGCCACCCGCCCCTCGCCAAGCAAGCCGGTGTAGCCATCGTCACCAGTGCGGGTATAAAGTTGCATAGCCATATTATGGTTTGGGTTGGGCAGCAGTTCCACGCTGACGCTGAGGTGCATCGCCAAATGTCGCCACTAACCCTTTAATCAGTTGCTCTTTTTCGGCATCCGTCAAACGGGCTTCGGGGTGCAATGGCACATAACCTGTATCAGGCATACTGCCATTGCGCACAGCTCGCGCTGCTTCGTCGCCATGATTATTCCTGCGTCCCCATTCTGACACGTTAAACTCTTTACGACCATCGTCAACATGTTTTTGGATTAACCAAGATACCGGTGCAACATTACTATACCAAGGCCACACTGTTTGATTGCTATGACAATCGGCACAAGTGCGGTCAAATAAGGCTTTAGTTGTGGGGCTATCCCATTTTGGTTCGCCAGTTACAGGGGGATTGGTATGATTGCGCCCGTATGGCACCAATTGAATGCCTAAACCCAAAACAATAATACCGATAGGGACTCGTGAAAGAATACGATTTGTCCGATTCATAATGATTTGCTATTTTATATGGTCATTATGGGGCATGGTTCAAGTTAGATTGACAGTTTAACCCACAGATTAGCCTCTATGCTAGTGCCATAATTATATCGGAACAAATTATTTTCGAGGTGTAGAAATGGCTGCTAGACGCGATGAGATTACTGGAAAAGAAAGACTGACAATGGGCTTGGCAATTCTGTCACCCGAACGGGCGTATGGAACGATGACAAAACTAAGCGATAAGTGGCAAATGTCACGACAAGCGCTTTACGCGATGGCGGTAAAACTGAAAGATGGCATAGAAACTTTGTTAAGCCCAGGGCCGCATGGGCCGGTGGCTGAAACGCCGTGGGTAGATGACAACAGACTGAAACGAATGACAGTGGTGCTATGTGAATGTGGGGTAAGCCAACGCGGGACGCAAAAGTGTCTAAGCGAAGGATTAGATGCAAACATGTCGCTGGGATGGGTGAATAAGACCCTGTATGATGCGGAGAAGGCAGCGGCACGGGTAAATGCGATGTGGCAACCCAAAAGTGATGAGAGTTTGTCTGGGGATGAAATCTACTCACAAGATCAGCCAAACCTATTATTAGTAGGCAATGAGTCAACTTACGTATATGGGCTAACTCGACAACTCGATTGCACGGGCGAAACATGGGGGTGTGTCTTGTTAGATCATCCGACGTGTCCACAATTTAACAGCGATGCTGGGGTTGGGTTGGCAAGTGGGGTAAAACAAGCTGGGCTGCTGGTTCATCAATTGGATTGGGATCATGTGATAAGGCCGATGTGGGGACAGGTGTGTCGCGGTGAAGCGCAGGCCTATGCGGCAATCGCAGCCTATGAAGCACGGCTTGTGTTATACAAAGAGGCCAAAACCCCAGGGCGTTTGGCACAGCATTTGGCCGTATTAAATCGACTGGCCCAAGAGATGCAGGAGAAGATTACGCGGGCGGATGACTTTCGCAAGTTGGCTGAACAGGTGGATGCTGAATTTGGCTTAATTGAGATCAACAGCGGTAGGGTGCGTAACCCCGACCTCGCAGCGCAACGCTTGCAAGTAATTGGGCAGCTATTCAAACAGTGGACGGGCGTGATCTATCAAAAGGTCGGCAGCTATTTTAGCAACCTTTCGACTGGCTTGTTTGCTTATGTGCCACGACTACAGTCTGCACTACAACCCTTGTTTGAGCGCTGGGGAACCCCGGCGATTTTGGCTTTGTCTCGGATATGGCAGTATGAAGCAGATATTCGCCGTCACCCCCGTTCGGATATAGAATGTCAGCGGATTCACAAGGCGTGGGCGACTTGTCTGGACGATGCTTTTCTTGTATTGGGCGATCAACTTTGGCTCGCTTGGGACGAGATCAGCGCGATTTTGGGCAAAGTTTGGCGGGGTAGTTCTTTGGCTGAGTGCATAAATAGCAAACTCCGTCCGGTCTTGAATCGTCGCGATCAGACAGATCAAGGTTGCCTTGATTTATTTCGATTTTTACATAATTCTCGTGTCTATAACCGTGGCAAACGGGCGGGGTATAGCCCTGCCCAATTAGTTGATTTAGACGTGCCCGATGATCCTTTGACTT
>CAMDWA010000013.1 GCA_945877855.1 Thermoflexus hugenholtzii JAD2
TTAGGGTTGGTTTGAGGCGAAATAGTTTTATTTAAGGGTGAGAGGTTTCTTTCACGCTGGCTTTTGCTTGCCTCGGTTTCGAAGTGGGCTTTATTTGCCACTCGCTCAGGTTATTTTGTCAAATCTTTTTTAGACTAAACTACTGATAAATTAAATCACTGATCCATGCTTCGGGATGATCATCGGCTTCTACCGCAACGTCTACTTCAACCTCAATTGCCTCTTGGGGAGGGTCTTGATCTAAAATTGACGGGGTTTTTGGCGCTGTAATGTCAGACGGGCTAAGATCAGGTTCAAAATCAGTGGCTTCGATCGATGGGATGGCATAAAGGTCATCTTCTTGGGTGTTTGATACATCATCGGTACGGTTTTGATTTAGAGTGTCGGAAGATAAATGGGGATCATCCTCAATCACCTCATCAATCACTTGAGGTTTATTCTTCGCGCTACCGGCTGTTGTTAAATTCTCCCAAAATTCAACTTGGGCGGCGGCGGGCAAACTACTTTGCAACCATGCTTGGGCTTCTAATGCTCCGGGGTCGAGCCGTTCTATGTGAAGGTGATGCGCGGCCCCCATCACCTCGGCATTGGCCTTGTGCCATAAGGTTCGCAGCAATAAATGAGCCGGAAGGCAATCTGGCAGGGTATGTAAAATTTCATAACATAACTCTGCGACTACGATATGTTGTTTGCCTGTCCACAATAATTCAGCCAAAACAAGTTGTAAATCGACACGGTCTGGTTCTGCTGCCAGTTTGCGACGAATTTCGCTGATGCCGCGCATGGGCATACCCGCCAAACATAGGTCACGCGCATAGCGAATATCACCGGCACGTCGTATTTCGAGATCGCTCATATTGGCCAAGCGGGCCGCATCTAAATCATCGGGATCATAATCGATCACCTGACGTGCCAACCATTCGGCATCACGCACTTCGCCGAGTTTTTTATGACAACGGGCCATGCCAATCATTGCATAATGATCGGTTGGCATGATTTCAAGCACATGACGATAATCTTCGAGGGCGTGGGCGGCATCCCCCAAACGTTCTAGGGCATTGGCACGGGCACGCTGCGCTCGAATCGCGTCAGGATACATCGAAATGAGGTTGTCACACTCGGCTACAGCCTTTTTATAATCACCCCGTGCGATTAGCTCATTTGTAGCAATAAGGACCTGGCTAAAGCTAGCTGCGACGATGGTAGACTGGGACATTATTAATATTATCGCTGAAAACGTATGATTGGTAAAATTATCAATTTGACCGACGAAGATGACGTGCACAGTGTGCGCGATCGTTTAGCTTGGGCTGTGTCATCGGGTGAAACAGGCCGTATTATCGTTGTCATGCCGCCGCGCAGTCAACATATTTACGAGACCGTGCATTTTGATCTGATTCGGCGGGCTGGTTTACAACTGGGGTGCGAGGTTGCATTGGTTTCTTCGCGCATGGGGGAACGGCGTTTAGCGGGTGAGGCTGGTTTACCTAACTATCGTCATGTAAGACAAGCCAAACAAGCCCATTGGTGGGCTGAGACCGAAATTAAGCCTTTGCGACGTTTTACTGCGCCTCGACGGTTTATCCCAAATTCGTTGGCACGGTTGTTTCCGCGGCGGCCCTTGATCGTTAAATTAATTCGTTTTGGGGTTGCATTAACAGCACTGGCGGCGGTTGCTGGCATCGGATTGGTATTTTTACCAAGTGGGCAAGTATCGTTGGTGGCATCGAGCCAAAATATATCGACCATCACAACCGTGGCGCTCGATTCAAAGGCCACCAAAGTGAATTTGGTTGATCGGACGGTACCCGCCGAGAAATTAGAAACCTTTGCCGAGGGAACAATCACTGTGCCGACCACAGGACGCAAAGAGGTTTCGGCCTCAAAAGCCACCGGCATTGTGACGTTTTTCAATTTGCTCAACCAGCCGTATATCGTGCCGCAAAATAGCGTAGTGCGCACTTCGGGTGGCAGCACCCCCATTCGTTTTATCACCACCCATAATCAAGAGATTCCACCTTTGGGGCGGGCCGAAGTGCGGGTAGAGGCCAATGAAGAAGGGGCCTCTGGGAATGTTGGGGCCAACCAAATCAACCAAGTTGAAGGCGTGCCATCGGTAGCAGTGCGGGTCGTAAATCAACGCCCCATCGGTGGTGGTAGTGGCAAAACTGTAAAGGCGGTTAGCCGCGATGATTACAAAAAAGCCAAAGAATTGCTCACAGCCCAATTATTAAAAGAGGCTACCGAAAAACTGCAAAAAGAACCGGAGGTTGCAAAAGGCAATTTATATTTGGTGCCGACCTCGATCTATATTTCAGACATTCAAAATGAGACCTATGACCGATTTGCCACCGAACCAGCCGACGAGCTGCGGCTCGATATGCGCATACAGGTAATGGGGTTGGCCGTATCGCCAGTGTCACTTAGCGAGATCGCCCGCGCCGAAATCAGCAAAAAAGTGCCGCGTGGCTTTAGCTTGGTCGAAATTGAAATGGATCGCGGGGATGAAGTAGAAGAAGATGCCGGTGTGCGCACCCAAGTATTTGTAACAGTGCGTGGCAAAGTGGGGGCCGAGATTGATCTTGGGCAAGTGCGCAATTTGGTGCGCGGCAAAACCTTGCCCGAGGCGCAAACGGCGCTACAGCGTAACCTGCCGTTACAACGCCCGCCGCAATTAAGCGTTGGCCCAGCATGGCTGACAAATATTGTTGATCGCTTGCCTTTTGTGCCCATGCGTATTCAAGTCGATGTAAAACGTGAATCTTAAGAAGTTGAGAGTTGAGGGTTGAGAGTGAAATGATCAGTCATTCTCAACTCTCAACCCTCAACTCCCAACTCCCAATGACTTTTACGATTGGTATTCTCACCACAATTGTTTCTGCCGCTTTGTCTTGGTCGGTTTTGCAGCGCTATCGTAGTCGTGGTGGCGCCCATTTGTTATTATGGGGATTAGGCTTAGGGCTATATGTAGTTGCAGGTGTGGCTGAGATTGTGCTGGCAATGGGTTGGAATGACTTGGCATTTCGCTTGTGGTATTTGAGTGGGGCCTTGTTGATACCACCAGTATTGGGGCAAGGCACATTACATTTGTTGGTACGCAAACGCGGCGTAGCAGGCGTATTTACATGTGTGGTGGTTTATGTTGGTATCGCGGCGGCCTTATGGCTCTTTACCTTGCCAATCGATCCGGCACAATTTAAACCCGAAGGCGATATTGTGCGGTTTTTGACTGAAAGTTATCGCAGTATTTTGCCAAACACCCCCGTGCGTAAGGTATTGCCGCCGATTATGAATGGCTATGGCACATTGTTATTGGCTGGTGGGGCGGTGTATTCGGCTTATTTATTTTTGCGCAAACAAATCATGCCGAATCGGGTGTTGGGGAATGTGTTTATCGCCTTGGGCGGTTTGTTACCAGCCTTGGGCGGCACGCTGATCAAATTTGCTGAAGAAGACCCGACCTTAAGTAACCTTGGCTCGGCGATTAAGTATTTGGGGATTTTGGGCAGTGTCATTTTGCTTTTTATCGGCTTCCGTTATGCCATTTCGGGTTCGTCACATAACACATAGCGCAATAAGCCAAATACGATTAATCATCATTCTTTTGCCTGAATCTTAATTGGGCAAAAAAAACTATACTAACCCCTTATGAAAATTGATCATGTTGTCATCCTTGTACGAGATTTGGCTCAGGCAATGGGTGACTACGCCGCCCGTGGCTATACGGTTACGCCGGGCGGTGAACATATTGCTGGCGAAACCCATAATGCTTTGGTCTGTTTAGCCGATGGGGCCTATTTAGAGCTAATTGCCTTTAAAGTGCCTTTTAGCAAAACCCATCGCTGGCAACGATACCGCGCCTTTCCGGGGGTTATCGATTATTGCTTGTGTTATGACTCTGTTGATGCCGCAATTCAGGCCGCTAACATGCGCGGGTTGGCCTATACATTTTTAGATAATGGCGGGCGCAAACGCCCTGACGGCGTTGAATTACGTTGGCGGTCAGGCTTGGCCCCCAACTCAACCCAAGGGTTGCCATTTATGATCGAAGACGTTACGCCGCGTGCGTTGCGTGTACCGCAAGGCGCAGCAACCAATCACCCCAATCATGTTGTGGCGATTGCCCAACTTGATGTGTTGGTAAGTGATTTGCAACGGGCAAAACAAAATTTTGATGCTTTATTCGGACCAGATGTGCCAACAATGACAACCGCAGAGTCGTTGTTATATGATCTAAATGGCACAACATTACGGTTAATACACCCCCAACCCAAATCAATTGAGGCGCAATTGTTGGGTGGGCGCGGGGCTGGGCCACATCGATTGCATCTGCGCCGCAAAGATGGCAGTCAAGTAATGGTTTAGGTTACAACGCCACGCGCAAAAAATCGACCACAGCTGCAACGACTTCGGGCACACGCAAAATGGAGCGATGACCTAACCCATTGGTTTCAAGCCGCTGGGCCTTGGGAATGTGGGCCAACATGCGGTCAGATTCATCAAACCCCACCATTTCGTCACGATGATCATGCACAATTAACACGGGCACTTGAATACGCGGGCCAAATTGATTAATGGTGAAGTCGGCAGGCAATGCGCCAAAACGTGTGGCAAAGGCATCAAGGTAAGCTTGGCCTTGGGTTTTATTAAGGCCACCCAAGCGAATGTAGTTTTGTGACAATAGATCGGCCCCAGCCGCCGAGGCCACCGAGACCACCCGCCGCAGGGTTGGCATCGGCATGGTGACACTCAACCACAATGCCGCCAATCCGCCAAACGAATGACCGATTAGCCCGACCACGTTACCGACATGAGCGCAGATATGGGCATAAGCCTTGGCGTAATCTGGCAAATTTAATTCGTGCCCGCCCGATTGCCCATGCGCTGGGGCATCAAATGCCACGACCCGAAAACCGGCTTGTAACAATGGGGCAACATAGGGCGACATTCGCCCCGCTTGCAGTTCCCAGCCATGCGCCATCACAATGGCTGGGCGATTGACCTCGCCCCACGTAAAGCACGCGAGTGTGAAATGCTCGTGTTGAGGTTGGGGCGGGTAATTTAAGGTTTGGGTAAAAGGCACATCGTCGCGGGTGGCCGTTGCCAATGGCGCAATGGCTTTGGGGCTGGTATCGCGTTGTTTTGGGGTGCAAAACTGCCGCAAATAATCAACACCGGTGAATATTTCGGTCTTCATATTGCTCTTAACTTGTTTAGATGCCACGCTCGCCGTACCAGCCAAGCTTGCACCATGAGGTTGACGACTTCGCTAATGATTAAAGCGCTGGCAACCCCAATACTACCAGCTCGAAAAATGCCAATGGGCGTTAACACGATCACGACAATTAAGTTTAATAGTGACCCCCACATCGTCCAATTAAAGTGCCCATAAGCATGAATGACGCGGGTGAGACAACTATTAAGAATGCGTAACCCCAAGACAATCGCCATTAATTGTAATACTGGCACAGCCGTGACAAAATTGGGCATGACAACTGGCACAATCAACATTCCCAATTGTGAAATAAACAAGGCGCAAAACACCCCAAACGCGGTCGAGATCCAGATATAACGCAAAATATTGTGTTTAAGCGTTGCTGCGTCAGTATCGTTGGCGATGAGGGCAGACAACCGGCTGAAAACCGAGTAGGCAAACGCGCCAGCAATAAGCAAGGGCGGCTGCGTCAGGCGCTCGGCAAATAGATAATTGCCGGTTGCAACATCGCCAAACCATGTTTTGAGTGCAACGGCGCTAATTTGCCCGTAAAGTGCAATAATACTGGCCGTGATGCCAATTGGCAAAGCCATTTGCATGAGCGGCAACCCGCCGAATAAGGCAAAACGTGGCATAGGGGTTGCTGGGCTGGGGGCAATGGCTTTGTGCATCGCCCGCCAAAGCAACACCCCGCTGATGACCTCGGTGAGCAACAAGCTGGCTAAAGCCAATTGCGGGATGGGCTGCCAAATTAATACCAGTGCGGTTAGGCCAAACATGCCGAGGTTTACCAAGACAATGGGCAGCGCAATTTCGTGGGTACGCAATTTGGCCTGAAAAAAACTAAGCGGCAAACCGGCCCACAACCCCGTAAAAATAAGCCAGCCACCCAATGCCCCCAACACAAATTGGTTGGTTGGCTGGGTTAAACCATAAAATAATAGCACGGCGACATAACCAATTGTGGCGCAAATGAGTTTTTGGCTCATCACCCGTCGCACAAATTGATGTAAAACACCAGTATTTTGGGGTTGTGCGTCAGTAATACGCGCAAATTCACGGGTGGCAAGGGTATCGACCCCAAAATCGGCGAAGGTTTTGAATAATTCGACGATGCTAATAACGAAGGCAATGGCACCAAATGTGCCAACTTCGACAAACAAGGTGGGCAATAACACGATGCCCAATTGGGTCGCCATGACCGAACCGCGCAAAATAACGGCGGCAAGCGTGTTTGAAACCAAACGACGATCCACGATTTAAAACGCACCTTTGCCCAACACCACAACGGCAACCGTGCGCAGCAAAATCCGCAGGTCGAGCCACAACGAATAATTTTGCACGTAGTAAATATCGTCTTCGGTGTGCAAGTGCATGGGGCGGTCGCTACGCCCGTTAATTTGCCACCAACCGGTCATACCTTGTGGCACAATCATGCGGCGATGTTGCCAAGCCTGATAACGATCAACAAAATAGGGCAGCTCGGGGCGTGGCCCAACCAAACTCATTTGCCCAAGCCAAACATTAAATAAATTGGGCAATTCGTCGAGGCTGGTGCGGCGAATGTATTTGCCGATGCGGGTGACACGCGGGTCATCGGGGCGTTTGAGATAGCCTTCTTTGGGCATGTCTTCGCCGCGTTCTTGTTTTTCGCTGGCGGTGGCGCTCATTGAGCGAAATTTATAAATTTCAAACAATTTGCCATTTTCGCCCACCCGTTGTTGCTTAAACATAATAGGGCCGGGTGAATCGAGCTTGATGGCAATGGCAATGATGGCAATGATAGGCAAAATGAGCGGAATGAGAAGGCTGGCGGCGACAAAATCGAAACTGCGTTTAATGGCACGCTCAACGGGTGTCATGACTGGCTTGGTCAGGCTGAGCATGGGCACACCGTTTAGGTCATCGGCGCGGGCGCTGGCGATAAGCAATTTAAAGTAATCGGGCACCACCCACACATTACAAGGCTTGCTCATAATACGCCCAATAAGTTGATGGGTTTCGGTTGATGAATCGGAAGCTAACGCTAATAAGACATCATTTACTTTATGATGCAAAATAACATCTTCTACTTGATTTAACTCGCCTAATTTTTGTAATGCTGTTTCAGCAATGACCGGATCATTGGTAATATAACCAAGTAGTTTTACATCGGGCCACGCATACCCCTCTAATTTTTGTAACGCATTGCTAATGTGCGTGGCTGTGCCCACCAACACAACACGATGCAATTCACGGGGGGGTGACGAAGTCCGGCTTGCCATGGGTCTACTCTTAGAAGATTATATCCGACTAAGGGCCGACAAAAGCTTAGAATCGATTATTATGGCTTGACAAATGATGAATTGGCGATTATGAACCCGCGCTATCAGCTATGGGCAACGGCTTTTTTTTGCTAAATGCGAGAATAAGCGCCCACGCGCCCCAATAAATAAATGAGGCGCGGGTGCCCAGGTAAGCCAGATCAGTCAGGTTAAACATCAGCCACATGGCTTGCCCGGCTAATAACCCGCGTAAGGCCCACGCATAAGCCGAATTGGGGGCAGATCGAATCGCATGTAGCCCCATTCGCCACAACACAACCTGTAGCCACACAAAACAAACGATGCCAATAAGGCCAAAATCTAACCCTAATTCAAAAAAAATATTATGGGCATGGGGTGGCTGGTCGGTGATGCTGGTGATCATGTTGGCATACATGAGGCGAGATGCATAAGGGAACATGCCAAGCCCGATACCCGAAAATGGCATACTGCCGATCATTAAAATGGCACGCAGCCATATAAAGTAACGTTTGCGCAACAATACATCGAGTTGCTCTGCCGAAAGTGACATGAGCGTTGGGAGGTATAACAACAGAGCGATGACGGCCAAGCCAACCCCAACTGCCAATACCCAACCAATTTTGTGAAATCGTAGTGCAGCAAATGCCACCACGCCCACCGCCAGCGCCCCATAAGCACCAAATGATTGAGTAAGCAAAAGTAAACCGGCTAAAAACAAAAATATTAACCCAAACACCCCAATTAATAAGCGCCGCAGCCATTTATCAAGGGTTGAAGTGCTTGGTGCGGTGAATAACCCGATCGCCATGCCAAGGGGGATCATCACGATGGGTGATACAACACCCGCCAAAATATTGACATTGGTGGTTTGGTCGTTCGCCAACTGCACAAATTTGACCTCGTAACCCGGATATAAGCGCTGAAGTATTGATATTTTTAGAAAAACCCATGAAGCGGTTAACGCCCCACCCGATGCAATCGCAGTTGCCAACAACAACCAAATTAAGGTGATGCCCCATATTCCCCACGTCAAATGTTCAAATAAGCTGGCAGCGTTATAAATGGCAACGAGTGTGGCAAACCCCATAATAAACATCCACAAACGTGGCACGGCCAGATCATATTGAAAGGTGAGGTAAAAACTGACAGCCAACAAAATGGCCCATAGCGCCAATGGTGCCCGTAGTGGCGCTGGGAAAAAGATCGCAAGTGGGCGATCTAAAATGGCCCTTATGTTAAATCTACCATGGCTCCATATATTGAGCACCAGCCTGATTACAATAAGTGCGGCAATAATGCCGATGAGCGGGATCGGGCTAAAATTTCGACGAGCGACGATAAAAAAAGCCAGCGCCCCCCACGCGCATAGCTCGGCAGCCCCTCCAATTAGGGTTAAGGCTCGGTTGGGTTTGGTAAATGCAGTCATGATATTTATGAACGCTTTGCACAATTGGCATAGGACGGTTGCCATACAACCATGCGGTCAACAGTAATATCGAATGGGTTAGGTGAAACGGTGGTCAACCCGACATAATAGACATACATATCTTTGTCAGATGTGCCGAGCGCAACTGCCCGTTGTTTGGCCCATTCATAAATATCGCCAGTTGTAATCACTTTCCAAGTTGTGTTTTGGCGCAATGCCTCTTCGGTGCGATTGGGCAAGCGTGGGCCGGCTTGGTCGGTGTAATAAAGCGATTGATGTTTCCCATCGGCATACTCAATTTGAACCACCATCGAGATATAACTGCCGCGCCAAGCCAATGAAAAATGGGTGCGGCGGTCGAGTGCAATGCCACGAAAAGGCAACGGCGGCATACGCAATACCCAATGATCATAAGCCCCGGGGGTTTTATCGGCATAACTGGCCGTAATGCGCACCGCATTTGCGCCGCTATAAGGCTGCTCTGGTTTTACAATTTGTTGGCTAAATGAGGTTTGTTTGGCATTGGCAATGCTCAGCCCACCGGGAATGGGTATAAACGGCGAAACTGTGCCTTCAAAATCGTCAATTGGCATCGCCTCAAAGGCCTCGGCACAGGCTTTTTCGGCATAAGCGCGATAATTTGCCACATTTGCCACGGCGGCCTGCACCACAAATGGTGACAGCACCAAGGCAATAACAAGCGGTAAGATAGTAGTAAGTTTAAGACGGCGCATTAAATAATTCGGCAAACAAAGTTTGATAAGCTTTATTGGCTTGTTTAAACGTATATTTTTGTTGAACGGCGTTGCTGGCCTGTTGCCCCATGATGCGGCAAGTTTCTGGATGTTTGGCTGCATAACGAATACATTTGACCAAAGCATCGGTATCACCCGGGGCGATGACCCAACCGGCTTGTTCTTCGGTCAACACTTGGGCAAGTTCAGACGCTGTGTCACACATCCCGATGATGGGTTTGGCCGTCGCCATTTGGTTATACATGCGGCTTGGCACCGAAATACCCGCCATACCGGGCACAAATAAAATTAAACCGACATCGCAGGCATTGAGCGCATCATTAATTTGGTCGGCTGGCAACATCGGCAACATGGTTATGTTTGAAAGCTGCTGTTCACGAATACGGGTTTCTAGCCATTTACGCTTTACCCCCGGGCCAAGCACCAAAATATGAATGGATTCGTGACGCAATTGCGTTGCGGCCTCGGTCAAAGATTCGATAGCATGGGTGCGCCCCAAATTGCCAGCATAAAGCACCACAAATTGTTGCCCAATGCCTAGTTTTTGCAAAAGCGGGTTGTTATTGCGATCACTCGGAAAAACATCTTCTATTTCTGCCCAATGTGGGATGCAATGAATTTTTTTATCGATCATGCCTTGCGGCGTAGTTGACATTTTTAAGCGCCGGTTGACCAAATCAGACATATCGCGCCCTAGTGTAACGATACAATCGGCACTGCGATATAAATAGCGATGCAACCAATCAAGCATGCCAATAAATTTTGATTTGGCACTAACGATACCCGATGCAACTAATGCCTCTGGGTAGACATCGTGAATAAGCAACACCAAGTTTGCGCGTTTGATATAGCACACTGCCAACGCGATAAATGGCAACAGTGGCGGGTTGGTTACCACCAAAACTGCATCACCGGCTTTTACCATGCGTAATGCCCTAAAAAAGATCGACAACGATTGTGTGATGATATTAATGGCACGGCCCAACAATCTGTTTTTGTCTAATACAGTGCCTTGGCAACGATAAATTTCAACACCGTGTCGGATCTCATAACTGGGGGCCTTGGTGCGCACTAATCGGTCAGTTGGCGGGCCGCTAATGGCGCGGGTGCAAAACTGCTCAGCCAACCCTTCGGCTGTTTGAGTAATTAGCCGCCCCGTTGACGTTTGTTCAGGATAATATTGCTCACTCAGAACCCAGACGCAATGCATAAAAATTTCGGTTTTATTGTAATGGGATTTAAAAGCCCAGCATGATTTCTTATCCTTATTTATTTGCGCTAATCCATGGGTTTGAAGGGCGTTTATAAGGCTTAAAACAACCCATATTTTGTTTTTTTTAACGGCATTAAGCTGCAACACTTCTCCTGAAAAGTATCAGTTGCAATCATTGCGGGGACACATATTTCTAAGCACTTAAGGACGTTTTTCCGGTAATGAATCCGACTTTCGCCTGTAGACGTAATGTGGATATTTGACGAGACTATAACCCGTCTTACAAGTGTTTTAACGATATCCAACTAGATATATGAGGAGATATCGTATGCGAGCGAACGTGCAATACAGCAATAAAATATGAATACGATCATTACCAATGCCAACATTTATACCGTTGATCCGAAACGCCCTTATGCTTCGGCGATGGTGATTGCGAATGATCGAATCCTTGCAGTTGGAAGCGAAGACGAGATTAAATCAATTTCATTACCCGATGCAACCCGTCTTAATCTTGGCGGCGCATTTATTATGCCCGGGATGATCGATGCTCATGTGCATTTGCAATGGACTGGTTTAGGGCTACTCGAAGTTGATTTGTTCGAAGTGCCCAGTATGCAAGAAGCGGTTTACCGTGTCGCCGTAGCAGCCGAACAAACCTCAGCCGGTGAATGGATTACTGGGCGGGGCTGGACACAAAATGTATGGAAAGAGAACCGTTTCCCAACGGCACTCGACCTTGACCCAGCCACAAATCAACACCCAGTGGTGCTAACAGCCAAAAGCGCCCATGCGGTTTGGGTTAACTCACTGGCTTTAAAAATTTGCGAAATTAACCGCAATACCCCCGACCCAATTGGTGGGCACGTGGTGCGTGATGAGCATGGCGACCCAACCGGTGTGTTGCTTGAGAATGCCATGTATTTGGTTGACAACTATTTGCCAGCCCCCACCGCAGCGCGTGCCGAATCAGGCGTTGTAAAAGCCATGCGCAAAATGAACCGCTGTGGATTAACCGGCGTGCATTGTATGGATGGCGCGGGTGGCATTCAATCATTTAATACCTATCAAAGCCTACACCGTCAGGGCAAATTATCAGTGCGCATTGTCAAGCAATTGCCTGTACAAGACCTAGATACAGTCATTGGCGCAGGGATTCATAGCGGTTTTGGCGATAACTGGTTGCGGGTAGGGGGCATCAAAATTTTTGCCGATGGCGCATTAGGCGCTCGCACCGCAGCAATGTTGACCCCCTATGAAGATGAGCCACGCAACAGGGGCATTGTGACCTATGAAAAAGAAGCTTTGTGCGATGCAATGCAACGGTGTCATTCAAACGGGCTGGCGACGGTCATTCATGCAATTGGCGACCGTGCCAACCGTGATGTGCTTGATGCGCTCACATTGGTCACAAAATCACCACGTGTTCATACCAATGGCACGAATGGGCATAGTCATGAAAATGGTAAACACGCGCCAATAAAATTGCGTAACCGAATTGAACATGTGCAACATATCGACGCTTGTGATTTGCCACGTTTAGCAAAGCTTGATGTGATCGCGTCGCTCCAACCCATTCATGCCACCCAAAACATGTATGTAGTCGATAAATACCTTGGCCCCGAGCGCTCAAAATTGTCATACGCGACCCGTTCTATCCGCGATAGTGGTGCACGGCTGGCCTTCGGGTCCGATACACCAATCGAGACATTTGACCCCATTGTCGGGATTCATGCTGCGGTTACACGGCGACGGGCCGATGGCAGCCCGGGGCCAGATGGCTGGCACGGCGAACAACGGGTGACGGTGCATGATGCCATTCATGCCTATACAATGGGCGCAGCTTATGCCGGTGGTATGGAAAATTTGGTCGGGTCTATCGAACCCGGCAAATTGGCCGACATTACGGTGTTGTCACGCAATATTACCCAAATTGCATCTGATGAGTTGCTCAATGTAAAAGTAATGCGTACAATGGTAAATGGCGATTGGGTTTAGGAATGTAGATTTTCGCCATTTTTGCCAACCTTTATCGTCGCTCTATCTTAACCGCTAAAATCTATCCTTCCTCTGCAGAGGAAGGATAGCGATTGCGGCGAAAACCTACTTTACGAGCTATGCGTCATAAGTTATGACTCATCCCTATAATATACAGAATGGATAATTTACTTCTCGCTATCGGATATGGCTTTTTGGGCATGGCAATGTTATTTGTGGGCTATAAAATCTTCGATTGGCTCATTCCTTATGACATTCAAAAAGAAATTTTTGAGAACAAGAACACCGCCGCGGCCATATTTATGGGGCTGGTTTTGGTATCGATCGCAATCATTATTTTAGGTGGCATCCATGGCTAAAAAATACGCAAGGCACGCTAGCAATGTTGGCAAGCGGTCATCGCGTGTTGGGCTTTCATTAGTGTTGGCTTTGGCCTTGGCTGGCGGCGGTTATGCTGGGTATCGTTGGTTGACTGACGAAGAAGAAGAGGAAGAAGAAGCCCAACAATTGCAATATGCCTCATTGGCCGATTGTGTCGCCGATTGGGGCGATGAGACATTGTGCCAGCTCGGCGACGATGACAAAATACGGGTTGAGGTCACTGGCACACCCACATCAACCGGCAGCACTACCACAAGCCACAGCACCCATCGCACCTATTACAGCCCTTGGTTTATTGTGCGCAGCGGCAGCTATTTTTATGGCAATGACTATAGCAGCCAACCCACCCGCGGTAATGTTGCCAGTCATAATGCCTCGGTTGTATCAAGCAACACAAGCGGCAGCAACAGCCGACCCAGCAGCAGCAGTACGGTTGGTAAATCGAGCATTAGCACCGCCAGCAAATCAACCTCGACTGGCAGTATTAGTCGGGGCGGGTTTGGGTCGAGCGCCAAAGGTAGTTCATCGTCATGAGGCGTGTTATCACCCAGCCACGCCAAAATTGGCAACAACGTTGCCAAGCCGTTGGTTTTAATTTTGATTTTGATGGCTCATATTACCAAGAAAACGCCTATTATTTGTTTTCGCCCAGCCAAATTGAGGTGCTTGAAAATGCCATCAACACGTTAAATGAGATGGCGATCGCAGCGGTGCAACATGTGATTGATCGTAACTTGTTCGCTAAATTGGGCATCACGCCTCTGGGGGCCGAGTTGTGCCGCCGCTCGTGGCAAGAGGATGAACCCACCCTCTATGGGCGTTTCGATTTATTTTACGATGGCAAAAGCGCCCCCAAATTATATGAATTTAACGCCGATACGCCAACATCTTTGCTCGAGGCCGCTGTTTTACAATGGGATTGGCTGGAAGACGAGTTCCCACATGATGACCAATTTAACGCCCTGCACGAGAAATTGGTCGATGCGTGGCGTTTCATGCCCAATCATCGTGGGTTAACCCACTTTTTATATATCGACGACAGCGCCGAAGATTACACGAATGTGTGCTATTTGGCCGATACCGCACATCAGGCTGGGCGCGAAGTGGCGATATTACCGATCTCGCAATTAGGTTGGGATGGCAATGAGTTTGTCGATGAACAAGAACGTCGCATCGAAGTTGCTTTTAAACTTTACCCTTGGGAATGGCTAACCCGCGAGGAATTTGGGCGACATTTGCTAACATCACGGGTGAAATGGGTGGAACCGCCGTGGAAAATGATTTTGAGCAACAAAGGCATTTTGCCAATCTTATGGTCGCTCTATCCCAATCACGACAATCTACTGCCGGCTTATTTTGAGCCGCGTGATAGCTTTGTGCGCAAACCGCTTTTGAGCCGCGAAGGAGCGAATATTCGTTTGCCCAACGGCATCGAAACTGAGGGCAATTATGGTGAAGAAGGCTATGTTTGGCAAGCATTTTGCCCATTGCCCAACTTGCAGGGCAACTATCCAGTTATTGGCGGCTGGGTGGTGGGCGATGAAGCCGTCGGCATGGGTATTCGTGAAAGCGATGGGTTAATTTCGACCAACCTGAGTCGCTTTGTGCCACATGTGATGGCAAGATGAGGGAGTGACAAGGTGAGGGGGTGAGTGGGTGACAAGGTGATTTTGTCACCCACTCACCCCCTCACCTTGTCATACAATAGCCGCCCATGCCAAATTTTCTCATTCTCGATGGTGCGATGGGCACCGAACTTACTCGACGCGGGGTAGACACCCATTTGCCGCTATGGTCAGCCAAAGCATTGATGGATGCCCCCGACGTGGTGGCGCAAATTCATGCCGATTATGTGACGGCAGGCGCACAAGTGCTCACCTCTAACACCTTTCGCACCAATGTGCGGGCGCTGGGCAAAGCCAATTTGGGGCATCGCGCCCGTGAGCTAACCTTTACGGCGGTGGCCTTGGCGCGGCAAGCGGCCCAAGCTGGCGCAAATGTAAAAGTAGCCGGCAGCCTTGCACCTGTCGAAGATTGCTATTCACCCGACTTAGTGCCAAGCGAAGCCGAATTGGATGCCGAACACGGCGAATTGGCCCGCAACCTTGCCGATGCCGGTTGCGATTTTATTTTGGTCGAAACGATGAACACCATCCGCGAAGCCGTAGCAGGAGCCAAGGCTGCCGCCGCCACTGGGTTGCCGTTTTGGGCCAGTTTTACGCTCGATTCACAAAATAACCTCGTGAGTGGCGAAAGCATCAGCGCAGCCGTGCAAGCCATTTTGCCGTTGCAGCCACAGGCCATGTTGGTTAATTGCATCCCAGTCGCTCAAGTTTCGGGGGCCTTGGGGTTGCTACGGGCCGCCCTTGATGGCTCAAATATCCCATTTGGGGCGTATGGCAATGTTGGGCATGTCGATGATGAGGTAGGCTGGACGCTGACCCATGCGGTTTCACCAGCGGCGTATGCCGAGGCAGCACAAGATTGGCAAAACTTGGGGGCCAGTATTATTGGTGGGTGTTGTGGCACGTTGCCAGCGCATATTGCACAGTTGTCCAAGCGGTTTTCTTATGATACAAAACATGTGTAGGCTAGAAATTATGTTTATGTAGACGTAAAC
Source organism: Thermoflexus hugenholtzii JAD2 (assembly GCA_945877855.1). Classification (GTDB taxonomy): domain Bacteria; phylum Chloroflexota; class Anaerolineae; order J036; family Brachytrichaceae; genus AQU-03. Next base: position 15,894 of record CAMDWA010000013.1, read on the forward strand.
GTAAACGTAGACGCTTACGTTTACGTTTACGAAAAATTGATGACATCTTCCTCCGCAAATCCCGCCCCGCTGCGCATCGGCATTCTTGGCACAGCCATGATTACCCCCGCGGCAATGATTGTGCCAGCGCGCCAAGTGCCCGAAGTGCAAATTGTGGCGGTGGCGGCGCGTGATATGGCACGGGCGCAAAACTTTGCCCAACAGCATGGCATTGCCAAACCACACCCTAGCTACGAGGCGCTGATTGCCGACCCCGACATCGATGCCATTTATAACCCCTTGCCCAACAGTTTGCATGCCGAATGGAGCATCCGCGCCATGCGAGCGGGCAAACATGTGCTGTGTGAAAAGCCCTTTGCCAGCAATGCCGCCGAAGCCGGACAAATGGCGCAAGTAGCCGCTGAAACCGGGCGCGTGTTGTCTGAGGCCTTTGCGTGGGTGCATCACCCGATTGCAGCGCGGGTGAATGACATTATCGCCAGCGGCGAGATCGGTGCGGTGCAGCATATTGAGGGTGAATTTCGCATTCCGCTCATTCAACGCCGCAACATTCGCTGGCGCTACGATTTGGCTGGCGGGTCTTTAATGGATGTGGGCTGTTACCCGCTAACATGGATCAGGCAATTAAGCAATGCCTTTTGTGGCGGTGAACCCACCGTTCATCATGCTAGCGCCGCCACATGGACACCCAAGGTTGACCGTTGGTTGCGAGCTGATTTTAAGTTGCCAAATGGTGGCACGGCGCGGCTGACCTGTGCGATGTTGTCAATAATTCCGTTACGGGCGCGGGTGTTTATTCGTGGCGAGCGCGGCATTATCGATATCGGTAGCCCATATCACCCACAAGGTAGCATTTACCCACATTATGTGCATGTGCAAACCCGTGAGGGCGGGCTGCGTTGTGAGGATTGGGCCAGCCAAAGCAGCTACGTCAGCCAATTACGGGCATTTGCGCGGGCCTGCAACGGCAGCGCCCCCATCATCACCGACCCCGCTTTTGGGGTTGCTAATATGCGGCAAATTGATGCCATTTATATGGCGGCAGGATTGCCAATACGCGGTGTATAACCAAAACCATAGACAAACCTTAATCAAACGAAAATGGCTTATCAATTCGTTATCAGAGTTTGTTAACACAATTCTAGTATCTGCTCGTATAATCTGAAACTAACACCAGTGAATAAGAGAACCGGTGTAATAGAAAGAAGGAGACATAAAAACACAATGTCAAATGCAACTGTAGAATTAACTGATGGCACTTTTGGAACCAAGGTCGAGAGTGACAAGGCCGGTCTAGTATTGGTAGATTTTTGGGCAGAATGGTGTGGGCCATGTCGCCAAATCGGACCAATTGTTGACGAAATCGCAAAAGAATATGCCGGAAAATTGACCGTAGGCAAAGTCGATGTCGATGTGAATCAAGGCACCGCCCAAAAATTTGGCGTAATGAGCATCCCCACGTTGATGCTGTTTAAAGATGGCAAGTTGGTAGAGCGCATGGTCGGCGCATTGCCCAAAAATCGCTTGATGGCAAAGATTGCCCCACATATGGCCTAAACTTAGGCAATTCACTGGTAAATAAAAAAAGCGGTGAGGGTTAAGGCGGCGAATAATCGCCTCTTTAACCCTCTCGCTTTTTTTATGCTTTTCCTAAAACTGATAGGGATGTGAAATTTTTTTAAATACGCGCTGCCATAGCGCGTGTTTCTGCCAACATCCATTGGCCGATATCAGATAAGTTGGCAACCGGTTGATTGGTATAAGGTAATGTTTGAAGATAGTTAGGTGGGCCTAACTCAACTGTCGCAGCAAATGGTTCATTGCGTGTTGCGTGTCCACGCGCAATGCGATCCCACCAACCAAAATGGGTTCGCACTTCGGCAGCCCACTCTGACGCACGTGGGTCGTTGACCTGTGGGCCTTCAGCGTGCCCAACCCGCAAATGGGTATGCCGTGTTCGAGCAATAGCAAGATCAAGATCATCTGCGCGATCATCAAGCAAACGCTCGCACACCGTCACCCAATGACTCAAGTCGGCGCAAATTGTCAATTCGGGGAATTGGCGCAAATAAGCACTTGTAACCCAAGGTGTGAACAAAATACGGGTGCGATGCGTTTCATGGACAACTGGCAGCGAGCTAACTTGTTCTAACTTGAGCGATGCTTCATAAAAACGGCAACCCTCGTCCCAAGTCATGCTATCACGTCCATCATGAACAACCACTTGTTGCCCCCCTGCGGCAACCGTCAGGCGAATGAGTTCAGCCACATCATTAGCTGTTTGGCATTGCCCTACGCTCACCAACTTTAGATCATGCTCGTTTAATTTACGCGGTAGCGCAATTAATTCTGTTTGGCTAAGCCGAGTTGGGTTGAGTGAAATACCATCATAACCAGCCGCAGCAATCGCGGTGAGATGATTATCAAGCGTGCCGGGCATGCCCCATGTCGATTTGTAAATAATACTGTTCATAAAAAATTAGTCCATTGAATTTATTAGACGACCGCATATTTGTGCCTCAACTGTCTAAAATCGTGCAAAAACCGTTGCTCAAGCGCCAATTTTTGCGGCGCAGGCAATAATGATGCCCGTAGCGCGTTAAGCGAGAATTGCTCCATGACGCTCGCATCAAAATGAAACGCAGCCGCACACTTAATATATTCCTCATTCAACGTCGTGTTAAACAACGGCGGGTCATCAGAATTAAGGGTGACATATAGCCCCTCGGCTATTAAACGCGGCAAAGGATGCTCAGCAAGGGTTTTGACAACGTTAAGGCAAACATTGCTGCTGGGGCATACCTCTAATGGGATTTGCTGCTGACGCAAATAGGCCACCAGCGCAGGGTCTTCAAGACAGCGCACCCCATGCCCAAGGCGTTGTGCACCCAAAGCGTGAATCGCGCCCCACATGCTGGCGGGGCCTTCGGTCTCACCGGCATGTGGCACACTCGGCAAACCTGCCGCCCGCGCCAAGTCAAAGCCAGCTTGATGTTTTTCGGGGGGATGCCCGACCTCATAGCCGCCCAAACCAATCGCATCGACCCCGTGACCTAGAGCCTTCGCCGCCCATTCGGCGGTGATGAGGCCATCGGCTGGCGATTCTTCACGCGCAATATCAATTACCAGCGCCATTGTTACGCCCAAGGTTTGGGCTGCCCACGCTCGTGCCCGATTAAGCGCTACCAATTGATCGGCAAATGAAATATGGCAATGTTTGAAAATGGTAAACGCGGTGTAAGTGACCTCGCTATGAATAATATTTTGGGCGGCCTGTTGTTGTAAAAACTCACGGCAAATCAACTCAATATCATCAGCCGTACGTAAACATTTGGTAATGGCGACATAAATATCGACAAAATGTGGAAAATCGACGAATTGATACCACTGACGCAACCCCACAACATCATCGTAAGGCAATGTTACGCCATTACGCCGCGCCAACATCAACAAAGTTTCGGGGCGAATTGAGCCTTCGAGATGCACATGCAGCTCGACCTTGGGCATGGCGCACAGATATTGATTGAAAGACATGTAAGCCATTCTAGAATACTCTTAGCTTGACAATGTCATATTCGCCAAAGTAAAGCAAGTTTTCGCCGATTTCACGATATCCTCCCCTGCTGTATGCAGGGGAGGATATCGTGAAATCGGCATACGTCTTAATGTGACATTGTCAAGTTAGAGTAATATTTTTATGCCTTTTTAAGCTAACAACCTCGGTCTATGCTAACATTCCACCCCTCATGCAAGATACGCTCGAACTCCTAATTGCACCCAAAGCCCAACTGGCCGATATTCAAACCTTGGTCGATGCCCTTCGGGGGCGTCTTTGACATTGCTAACAAGCAAAAACGTGCCGACGAACTAGATCAACAAGCCGCCGACCCCGCTATTTGGGGCGATCCGATCCGCGCCCAAAGTGTGATGCGTGAATTGTCGGGGCTAAAGCAAGCCGTGGGCGACTTTCGCGCCCTAGAGCAACGCGCCCAAGATGCCCAATTGCTGATCGAATTGGCCGAAGAAGCAGAAGATGAGGATACCGCCCGCGAAGTGGGGGCCGAAATCGTGGCGCTACAAAGCCAAGTGGCACAAATTGAGCGTGAATTGATGTTTTCGGGCAAACACGACCGCTCAGATGCCATCATCACCATTCAGCCCGGGGCCGGTGGGGTCGATGCCCAAGATTGGGCCGAAATGCTGTATCGCATGTATTTACGCTGGGCCGAGGCGAATGGATTTAAGGTCTCGGAGATGGATTACTCACCCGCCGAAACCGCTGGTATCAAAAACGCTACGTTATCCATTCGCGGTGATAAAGTGTATGGTTGGCTGCGCAGCGAAAAAGGCACGCATCGGCTGGTGCGTATGTCGCCTTTTAATGCTGGCAACAGCCGCGAAACCTCATTTGCGCGGGTCGAGGTGTACCCAGACTTGCAAGATGACGAGATCGATATTGAGCTAAACCCCGCCGACCTTGAAATTGAAACCCATCGCTCACGCGGGGCGGGTGGGCAAAATGTGCAAAAGAACGAGAGCGCTATTCGCATTCGGCATTTGCCGACCGGTATTATTGTTACCTGTCAAGACCAACGCAGCCAAACCCAAAACCGTGAGCGGGCGTTACACATTTTAAAGGTGCGATTGCAAGAGTTAGAAGAGCAAAAACGCGATGCCGAATTGCGCCAACTCAAGGGCGACGTGGTCGATGCCAACTTCGGCTCACAAATTCGCAGTTATGTTCAGCACCCCTATCAATTGGTCAAAGACCTGCGCAGCGATTATGAAACCGGCAACATCGCCGCCGTTTTAGACGGCGACTTGACCGGTTTTATGGAAGCCTTTTTGAAGATGGGGCAGTGAAGGAGCCTTGAGCTTTGCGCCGTGAGCCATGAGCCGTGAGCTATGACTCGTGACTCGAGCCTTATTACTCAAGGCTCAAGGCTCAAAGCTCACGGCTTTCTTGCTCACGGCTTCACCGCTCAAAGCTTCACCCGCTTCACAGCCTGCACAATTTTATCGGGCGAGGGCAAAGTATGAGCCTCAAGTGGCTGACTATAGGCGATGGGCACATCGAGTGCGCCGACCCGTTCGATAGGCGCATCAAGCCAACCAAAACAAGTCTCGCTAATCCGCGCCGAAAGCTCGGCCCCAAAGCCAGCGTTACGATGCGACTCATGCGCAATGACAACGCGAGTGGTTTTGCGCACCGATTTTGCAATCGTGTCCATGTCTAATGGGTAAATCGTGCGCAAGTCAATCACTTCGACATCGATTCCGGCCTGCGCCAACGTTTCGGCGGCCTCAAGCGCGTGCAATACTGTGCGGCTATAACTAATCAGCGTGACATCTTTGCCAGCGCGTTTCACATCTGCCACCCCAAATGGAATCGGTGCAAGCTGTTCTGGCACATTGCCTTTGGTGTTATAAAGCAGCTTGTGTTCGATCACCACAACTGGGTCATTTTCACGAAAGGCTTGTTTAAGCAAGCCCTTGGCATCATGTGGGGTAGATGGCAGGGCAATTTTGATGCCCGGTATATGGGCAAAATGGGCTTCGAGTGATTGCGAATGTTGGGCCGCATTGCCGCGCCCGCCGCCTTGTTGGGTGCGAATGACCAAAGGCACGCTGACCTGCCCACCGCTCATTTGGCGCATTTTGCAAGCTTGGTTAAAAATTTGATCAGCGGCCACCCACGCAAAATCCATAAACATCAGTTCGGCCATCGGGTGCTTGCCACACATCGCCAGCCCCACCGCAGCACCAATAAAGCCACTTTCGCTGATCGGGGTTTCGAGCACGCGATTTGGGCCATACTTTGCCAGCAACCCATCGGTAACCTTAAACAGCCCGCCATAAACCCCAATATCTTCGCCCAACAAAATAATGTTGGCATCGCGTGCCATTTCTTCATATAGCGCCTCGCGCAGCGCTTGGGAATAGGTTAATTCTCGCATTTTTATATTAAAAACGTATTTTCTCAATAATTAGAGGTAAACCCCAAAGACCATATAGTGATTTTGACAAAAATTTGTTTTATTCACCCCGAATTATTGAAAAGACACAACATTTACATCACATCTTTACAAGTTCTAAACATCTAAACCTTAAGCTTGTCGTTATTCCGGCAACACATAACAACAAAAAAAGGATTTACACCATGAAACAAACATTAAACACATTGCCTCAGCGCACACACGCACACAAACGGCTTCTTGGCGGGTTAGCCGTCGCACTTGTATTGAGTGCCTCGGCCCAACCCGCTGCTGCCATTAACCCAGCCGAACCCAGCGCCCCCGAAGCCTGTACCCAACCCCAGCAAACCTTTGGGCGATTATTCAACACCTTGCCCGCCGCTTCATGGGAGAGCGCTGACCTCGACAAACTCGCCAACAGCATCATGGCCGCCGAAGAAGTAGACCCAACCCCTGAAACCGAGCGCGATGACGAAGAAGCCCCTGAAATTGATGCCGGTTACACCTATGTCGGGCAATTTCTCGACCACGACATCACTCTAGACGACCGCTCAAACGATTTGACTACCCCCACCGACCCTTACACACTCAAGAACTTCCGCACATCCCAGCTCGATCTCGACTCGGTCTATGGCAAAGGCCCTAGCCAATCGCCCGAACTATATGAAGCCGATGCCCTACACCTCAAAGTCGGTTCTGCTCTAACTGGCAGCAGCGACACCAAAGCCGTAGACCTGCCGCGTAAGGCCAACGGTCAAGCTTTGCTTGGCGACCCACGCAACGACGAAAACCGCATTGTGGCGCAGCTACACGCGATATTTATCCGATTTCACAATCAACTCGCCGATCAAATTAAGCGCCAAAACCCCAGCCTCAGTAACAACCAAATCTTTGAACGCGCCCGCCAACAAGCCACATGGCATTATCAATGGGCCATTTTGACCGATTTCTTGCCCACCATGACCGGTCAACGCACCACCGATGCCATTGTGCAACGCAACAATACCGGTTGGAACACCAATCTGCGCTTTTACACACCCTGCGCCAACATGCCGGTCGAGTTTAGTGTCGCCGCTTACCGTTTTGGGCATTCAATGGTACGTGCCTTTTATCGCATCAACGACAATGTTGACCGCTTGCCCGTGTTTACGCCCACCCACGCGCCCGGCACCGATTTAACCGGCTTTGGCCCATCGCCCAGCAATTTCGCCATCGACTGGAAGTTTTTCTTTCAAATGCAACCAACTCGGCAAATTAATATGCCGCAAGCCTCCTATAAATTAGATAATTCGCTCACCTTCGCCCTCAGCCAACTGCCCTTACCTGCCACCGGCACTGGCCCCGCCTCGCTCGCCAAACGCAATCTCATGCGTAGCGTGCAACTTGGGCTGCCCTCTGGTCAAGAAGTGGCCCGCGCAATGGGCATTACGCCCTTGCCCGACAGCCAAATCTTGGTCGGTAAAGCCACTGGCGATGCTGCCGATGCCGCCGCCATCACCGATATTTCCCCTGCCTTTGCTGGCAAATCCCCCCTCTGGGTTTATGTCTTTGCCGAAGCCACCGCTCGCGCCTACACCGTCCGCAATGGGCAAATTGAAGGCGAACAATCATCGCCCTTCCGCCTCGGCCCCGTCGGTGGGCGCATCGTGGCCGAAACCTTTGTTGGGTTGATGAAATCTGACCCCAACTCGGTGCTCAATCAACCCAACTTCCGCCCCAGCCAAAACCTCACCAATCGACAAGGCAACTTTGGCTTCAAAGAATTGGTTCGCGCTGTCGTTGACCCACGCCCAAACAACCCGCCGCCGCAAAATGGCCCACGCCCCAACCCATTGCCACCGCCACCACAAATCGGCCCACGCCCACCGCGACCGTAACAAGTATTACATCAACTTAGTCTAATAAAAAAATTCTCGCAAAGGCGCAAAGGTGCAAAGGTTAAAATCTTTGCGCTTTTGCGCCTTTGCGAGAATTTTTTGTCAAACACCTTTGTTTCATACAATTCGATGCGCAAACACGTCCACATACACCTCATCTAATTCTGGGTATGGTGAATCTTTGGCAAATTGCACCGCATCTTCAATCACCCGTGCCACCTCTTGCTCAATGGCCGTAAGTTGCGCCGCCGTCAGACCATGCCCCAACAATTTTGCCCCCAAACGCATAATGGGATCACGGTCGGGGGCGCGCCACGTTTCAACCTCGGCTTTATCGCGGTAAATTTGCGAATCGCCGATCATATGCCCCACTGTGCGGTAAGTCTTGGCCTCGATAAATGTTGGCCCCTTGCCTTGCCGCCCACGGGTTACCGCCCGACAAACTGCATCGTGCATGGCTTCAATATCGTTGCCATCGACAATTTCAGCCGGTATGTTATACGCCGCAGCCCGCTCAACCAAATCTTTATTGTTGGTGGTTTGGCTGATGGGTGTCATCTCCGAATACAAATTGTTTTCGCAGATAAAAATGGCCGGAGCCTGCCACATCGCCGCCAAATTCATGGCCTCATGTGCCGCTCCCTGATTGGTCGCCCCATCGCCAAAAAACGTCACCGCCACATTGTCATTGCCATCTAACTTGGCCGCCAATGCACACCCCACCACCGTCGGCAAACCGGCCCCCACAATGGCGTTGGCTGGCATAATGCCCTTCGACAAGTCAGTCCAATGCATGCTGCCGCCTTTGCCTTTGCAGCAGCCCGTCACTTTGCCCAACATTTCGGCCATCGCAGCGCGTGGGCTAATGCCCTTCGCCAGTGCATGACCATGCCCACGATAATTGGTGATGAGAATGTCATCATCGCGCAAGGCTAAGGCTGTGCCAGCCGCCGTTGCCTCTTGCCCAATACACATATGCAAGCTGCCGCGAATAATGCCTTGTTGAAACAAAGCCTCGCATTTGCGGTCAAACTCACGCGCCAACACCATGTTGTAATAACCAGTTTTTAATTCTTCGAGTGATAAAGCCATAGTAAGAATTTTGGATTTTAGATTTTAGATTTTGGATTAGCGATAGCTTCAATCTAAAATCATGAATTAAGCACAAGCCGCTGCATCTTTGGCCCAGCGGTTAAATTGGGGCGGCACATTATGTGATAACCGCGCCCGTGCGTCATACCAAAGTTGCGCCCAGTCGTGCCAATCGGTTGTTTCGCTCGCTGGGTTGCTGGGGCTACGCGCCACAAAACCCGGAAACGCCGGTCGCCCAGTGGGTTGACCAGTAGGTTGATAACGCAAATCAAAGCTCCAGCGAATGTCATTGCTTTTGTTGGCAAGCGATGCGTGCATCGTTAAGCGATGCATTAACAAAACGCCACCGCGCTTGACCGGAACCGGCACAGGTTTACGCGCAATCAATTTGGATGGGATTTGCAACCCCCCATCGGGGCCGCTACCCGGGCAATGCGTTACCAAGTCACCCTTATGGCTGCCCGGCACCACCGCCAAACACCCATTTTCAACCGTTGCGTCTGTAATCGGCATCCACACTGTCAACACCGGCACCTCATTTTGGGCCTCGGTTGCCACACCCAAATCTTGATGCCAGCCCACCCGCACCACAAGGCCATTTTTGGCGCTGTCTGGCACCATATGTTCGGGTGGTTTTATGCGAGTGTGTTGAATGGGGTTTGAATAGACTTCGGGGCCGACAAAATGCTCGGCGATATCGAGCAAACGCTCGTGCCGCAACAGATTAAACACCGATTCGGTCAGGTGAATCGGTGTATCGGGGTAAACCTGCCCTTGTGGCAACGAAATGTCAAAATGCTGCCCCCAGTTCAAACCCGATTCGGCAATAATGCGTGTGAGCCGTTGTCCAAATGGCAAATTGCGATAAGTATCGCTAATTTTGCCTTCACTGTGCCACTGCTCGGCCAGCGCGTCTAGTGTCGCGGCATAATCTTCGACCACCGGTTGCAAATCGGTGTCAACATCAAACACATTTTCAACCACCAAATAACCTTCGTCGTTAAATTTCGCCATCATTTCTGGCGTAATGTTTATTTTTTGCATGTTGTTTATTTGTTTAATAAGTTAGTCATGAGCTATGAGCCTTGAGCCTTGAGCTATGCGTCAGAGCTTAAAGCTTAAAGCTCACGGCTCACGGCTCACGGCTTATAGCTCATGATTCACGAGCCAACACCAAATCCACCATCACCCCGGCCAAACCGGTGTAGCGGGCCGGGTCGAGCAAAGCATCAATCTCGGTGGGTGACAAATGTTGCGACACAACCGCATCGCGCAGCAAAATGTCGCGAAAAGGCTGCTCACCATCAACGGCTTGCATGGCACATTCATACACCACATCATGCGCTGTTTGTTTACCCACAAATTTGCCCAAGGCAAACATCACCGCCTCAGACATCATCAGCCCGCCCAAGGCATGAACATTGCGCGCCATCCGCGCCACATTCACATGCATATCGCGCAGCACCCGCAAGGTTTGGGCTAAAGCGCCGTCCGTCATCACACACACTTCAGGCACATAAGCCCACTCCATGTGGTTAACCGTCCAGTCGCGCTCATGAGCCTGAATCATGCCGTCCCAGCTATTACGGGCGGCGTTCATCACCAAACGCGCCAAGGCCACAATCGCCTCGCAAATCATCGGGTTGCGTTTGTGTGGCATGGTGCTACTGCCCACTTTGCCATGATTGTAAGGTTCTTCAAGCTCCCACACTTCGCTTTTTTGTAATGAGATCACCTCATTGGCAATTTTGCCGCAAGTGCCAGCCAATATAGCGGCGATGCTGGCAAATTCGGCAAAGCCATCATGCGCCACATGCCATGTGATGACTGGGGTCGCCAAACCCAAATGCGTCATCAGCCCATGCCGCACCTTTAGCGCAATGGGGGTCTCATTCGCCAAAGCCCCCGACGTTGGCGCAAACGCCGCAAGGGTGCCAGCCGCGCCGCCAAATTGCCCGACCAACACGCGGGGTTTGCATTCATTTAGTCGGGCGCGATGCCGCCGAAATTCATCGAGCCAAATTGCGGCTTTGTAGCCAAAGGTGATGGGCAAGGCATGTTGCCCATGCGTGCGCCCCGCCATAATCGTGTCGCGGTGGCGCAATGCCAATTCAGTCAGCACCGCCTCAATCGCGGTCAGCCGTTGCTCAAAAATGGCAATGGCATCCTTCATTTGCAGCACCACCGCCGTATCCATAATGTCTTGGGTGGTCGCGCCATAATGAATATATTCGCCAGCATCGCCAGCACACACGCTTTTAAATTCACGTATGAGCGGCACAATTGGATGTAGCGTATGATCAATGCCTTGCTTCATACGCGCCGTGTCCATCAATTCGGCCCGCCCTTTTTGTGCAATTTCAGCTGCCGCTGCCGCCGGTATTACGCCCAATTCACCCTCGGCTTTCGCCAGCGCCACCTCCACATCCAGCCATTTTTGCAGCAGCGCTTGGTCGCTAAATACCGCCCGCATCGCGTCGGTTCCATATAAATCTTTTAAAAAGACGGAATCAAAGATGTGGGATGACATTTTTTAAGAAAGTAGAAAGTTAGAAAGTGAAAAATAAAAAGTATTTGATCACTTTTCACTTTCTACTTTTCACTTTGCACTTTATTCCATTTAGCCGTTAAATTGGCTTTGGCGAGCGGGATCATGCTGATGGGCAAGTGTTCAACCATCAGCCAGCCATTGGGCATGGCATGTTTGGCCTCGCTGAGCAGGGTGTCCCAATCCATCATACCGGTTCCGATCACGGTTTCGGCCACATGCAGCACCAGACGATCTTCGAGGTAATAATCTTTACAATGCACCGTGTCGCCAAATTCACCCAACAAGGCAAATTGCTCGCGGATCATGGGGGCAGGGTCAAAGGCTGTGCGCAGATCGGTGACAAAATTACACAAGTCAATATTCACCTTCACCCGTTGCGGGTCTGTGCGCTCAATCACCCGGCGAATGGTTTTGGCGCTATCGAGCGTGCTGGTTTGATGCGTTTCTAGCACAATATTCAGCCCCAAATCGCGGGCTGTCACCAACACCTCATTCATACTTTGCACCAAACGGTCTTCGGTTTCGGGTTTAAAGTTATCAGCATGAGGCCACCAATCACCACGCGGGTTAAGACTGGTTGGGCGCAACCCCACGCCGGTCACCCCCAATTTTGCACACAGCTTACACAATTCGCGTAATTGGGCTACGCCAGCGCCACGCACGGTTTCATTGGGCGAAATAATGCATGGGTATTTGCCCCACACTTGCAGCCAGGCCAAACCTTGGCCGGCAATAACGGCTTTGGCGTTGGCGATCGTTGCCTCCGAAATTGACTCGGCTGGCACATTAATATGTGTGCCAAGCCCTTGAAAACCCAACTCGGCGGCAAAACGCACACTTTCGTAATTAATATCTTTTAAATCAGTATTAAATATGCCTTGAACTGCAAATTTCATGTAATTATTCTTCCCCTCGTTCTTGTGCTTCGTTTGGTGCAATTTCAACCAAACCCGCCCCACGCCGCCGCCCCCACGAGCCAGCTTTGGCCTTGCCACTGGGCGCTTGCGCCGCCAATTGAGCGAGCCGTGCCATGTCAAATTCAATGCCCAAGCCCGGTCTGTCGCTCAGCGTAATCCAGCCATCTTCGATCTCGTGTTGGCCAATAATGCCATCGCCGCGCCCAAGCATGGCACACTCCATCATGTTGTGATTAGGCAAAGCCGCTGCCAAATGCGCCATAAAATGGGCTGGGCAATTCATTAGCGACACTGGCAAATCAAAGGCATAGGCCAAATCAGCCACCATCAACATGCCGGTAATACCCGCCGTTTTTGAGCCAATTTGAATGACATCGGCGGCCTCGCCCGCAATGAGCGGTTTAAATTCGCTGATGTCGTCGAGATTTTCACCAGTCGAAACGGCAGCGCGAATGCCACTAGAGACTTTACGCAGGCCTGCCACATCCCATCGTCGCGCTGGTTCCTCGGCCCAGAAAATATCATAATGACGTTCAAATTCGCCAATGTGGCGTATGGCTTGTTTGGGCGACCAATATTCATTTGAATCGACCATCAAAATAGGCACTTTACCGCTGGTGGCTAACGCATCACGCATAATGCCAATCCGCCGCAGGTCGGCGGCTTGGTCTAGCCCTACTTTAATTTTGCCAGCGTTTACGCCCTTGGCCGCCATGCCCTCATACAGCTGTCGCAATGCATCGTCGCTCAAGCCAATGCCAATATCACTGACATAAGCCCGCACTTTGCGCGTGCTAGCGCCCAGCGTTTTCCACAATGGCTCGTTATTCAGCTTGGCCTTTAAATCCCACAACGCAATGTCGATGGCGCTAATGGCCCCATTCACCAAACCGCGATTACCGCCTTTAAAGGCTGCGTCCATCATGCGTTTCCAATGCCCACGCACCCCGCGCGGGTCGCGGCCTATCAACATTTCATTCACCATCGTGTGAATGAGAGTTTGAGCGCTAGGGCTACTCAGGGTCACGCCGCTTACGCCGACATCGGTGTCGATCCACACCGCCATCATCGGCATTTGATCAAACCCAACTGGGTCGTTGGCATCTGAAATGGCGCGGTTTAATTGAATGTGATAGGGCTGGGTGCGAACAGCGGTTATTTTCATCTTGATACCTTAACGGGTATGCAACGCCCCACGCACATAATCGGCGTCGTCACTCACCAACCATGCCAATAGTTTGCCGACCCCTTCGGGTTCGCCGAGTTTTGCACTGCCATGTGAGCCGGGTTTGCCAAACAGCCGCGCCTCTTCTTCGATGACCGAGATCTTCATGCGGGTAGCGATGCTGCCAGGGTGCACTGTATTAACACGAATATTGTCATCAGCCAATTTAGCTTGCATGGTGATACCGAGGCTGGTAACGCCGCCTTTGCTGCTGCCATAGGCAAACGACGAGCTTGCCCCATAGGCTGCTGCCGATGAGATCAGCACAATCACGCCCTTGCCATTTTTCTTCATCAGTGGCGCGGCATGTTTGGCGCACAAAAAGCTGCCCGTCACGTTTACGTCATACACTTGGCGAAACATCTCGGCAGTAAAATCTTCAATGGCGACAAATGCACCTTTAAGAATCCCAGCCGTCTGCACCAGCCCATCAAGTCGCCCATGCCGCTCAGCAATGGTTGCAAACGCCGCGGCAACCGAAGCCTCATCCGTTACATTTACCTTGAGATAAGTCGCGCCAATACTATTGGCAGTCGCTTGACCCTCGACCTCATTAAAATCAGCCACAAACACTTGCGCCCCGCGGGCTGCACAAATTTCAGCCGTTGCTTTGCCAATACCGGTTGCACCGCCCACAACGGCGATGATTTTGCCTGTTAAATCCATAAGTTAGGGATTAGAGATTAGGGATTAGGGAATGGGGATTAGAGGTGTGTCATGAGTGATCTCTAATCCCTAATCCTTAATCCCTAATTCTTATTTCAACTTGCCAGCGATTGCGTCTTCAAGCCCTTTGGCAAGCGCAGTTGCGCCAGCGGCCGGGGTTAGCTCACCCAACAAAATGCGTTGGAAAGTTGGCAACACCACACTGCTTTGCCAGCCCGGTTGGCCAGGGAATTGTGGCGCGATTGTGCCTGATTCAAGTGCCTTAAAGGCGGCGGTGTAATAAGGGTTCTTCGTAATACGCTCGTCTTTTGCGGCCTCTTGGTTCGATGGCACATAGCCGGTCTTCTCCATCAGCATGATCTGCGTATCTTTGTCGGCCCAATGCGTTAGCCACGCCCAACCCGCATCTTCGTTCTTCTTGTCCACAATCCCGTTATACGATGGCGACCAGTCGGCAATTTGCGCAGCGGGGCCTTTGGGGCGAGGCAAGCTCAAAAACTTGGTGCCATCTTTGCCCAAAAATTGCACAACATCGGCCAAAGAGCCGGTGTGATGCCACAACATACCGGTTTTGCCAGTTTGGAAGGCTTCGAGAATTTGGCGGAAGCTGTCATTTGTGACACTGGGCGGCACGGCTTTGGCCTTGGTGTGCAACTCGGTATACCATTTCAAAGCCTCGGTTGTTTTGGCAATATCAAGGGCAGCTTTGCCATCTTTCACAATGGGTGAACCAAAGGCACGGATGACTTGCACCACCATACCTTGCCCACCAGCCCCACCACGCATCCCAAATCCAAAGCGACCTTTGGCTGGGTCTGTCAACTTGACGGCTGCGTCAAACATTTCGTCAAAAGTGGTGGGTGCTTTCAAACCCTTCTCGTCAAACCAGTCCTTGCGATAATACATCCAATCGACAAACATAAAGCTAGGCACGCCATAAATTTTGCCGTTAACAGTAGCGGCATCAAAATATTTATCGGGGTAATTTTTACGTTGATCCCAACTCTTCAAACGCTCGGTAAGGTCTTGAATACCGCCCATGCCAACCATATCCGGCACACGGTCTGCCGAGATCATGGTCGTGTCTGGCTTGCCGCTGCCACCTTGCACAGCCAAAGTAAATTTGGCCATAAAGTCGGCATTTGGCACAGTCAATGACTCAACCGTTGCTTCGGGGTATTTGGCCTTGAACATCTTTTCGCCTTCGGCCAAGCCAGCCATTTCAGATTCGCTGGTGTAATGATGCCAATAGGTCAGCTTGCCGCTCACCTTTTTGGCTGGGGCAGCCGTCGGCGCTGGGGTTGCGCAGGCGGCCAATGCGGCACTTGCGCCTGCCAGCGCCGTGCCTTTGATAAATTGTCTTCGGGTTATTGCTATTTTTCTCATTTTTTTTACTCCACTTGTTTTTAATGGTTAATGGTCAATGGTTAATGGTTAATGGACTCATTAACCATTAACCACTATGTAAGGCTATCCTTTCACTGCTCCCACCATCAGCCCGCGCACCAGTGCTTTTTGGGCAAAGGCAAAGAAGATGATGATAGGCACAATACTGATCATGCCGCCAGCGGCGATTAAGCCCCAAGGCAATTGAAATTCGCCGACCATAAGCTGAAGCACCACCGGCCAAGTGCGTGAGCTTTCGCTGTTGGTCAACATTAATGCAAATAAAAATTCGTTCCATGCACCAACGGCAATCAGCACCGCTGTCGCCGCAATGCCAGATCGCGCCAGTGGCATCACCACGCGAAATAATGCGCCCAGCCGTGTGCAGCCATCAATGCGGGCTGCATCTTCTAAATCGGCGGGTACGGCATCAAAAAAACCTTTAAGCATGAGCAAGCTCACTGGCATAGAAAATGTGGTGTAAGTGAGTGCCAAGCCCAATAAACTATCGAGTAAACCGATATTGCGTAACATAATATAAAGTGGCAATAACATCAACACCGCCGGAAACATGCGAATGGTGAGATAAAATGTAAGAATGCCGCCACGCCCACGAAAACGATAACGCGAGATGCTATAAGCCGCAAATGTGCCCACCAGCAAACACAATACCACTGTCAAAGTCGTCGTAAAGGCGCTATTACGAAACATCGTGGTCACGCCCGATCGATTCCACAACTTAATATAATGTTCAGCCGTTGGGTGCGCTGGAATATATTGCATCTCATTCGTCACAATATCGCTTTCGGGTTTAATCGACGTTAACGCCGTCCATACCAATGGCCCTAACGCAAAGACCAACATACATGCCACAATTACATATGCGATTGCGTCATACAGCCGCCGCATGGCTTTTTGAGAGTTTCGAAAGTTTTGAAAGGCCATAGTTGTGAATTACGAATTATGAATTACGAATTAAATTAAGCTTTACAAATTTGTAATTCGTAATTTTTAAGTATTTTTAGTAACGCCGCTAAATTTAAGATACAAAGTCGTAAATACCATCAAAATAAGCAACATGATGACAGACACCGCCGCCGCCGCGCCAAAATTAAAGTTTTCATATGCAATTTGAAAAGCATAAAGTGACAAGGTGAAGGTTGCCAACCCCGGTCCGCCATTGGTTAACACGATCATCAGATCTGGCGAGTTAACCAACCCAATCACCCGCAAAATAACCGCCGCAACAATAACGGGCGTGAGCATGGGGATTGTAATGGCGCGAAATTTTGCCCACCCGCTAGCCCCATCAACCTCTGCCGCCTCATATAATTCTTCGGGGATCGATTGCAGCCCCGCGTAAAGCAACAAGGTAAAAAATGGCGTACCGCGCCACATATCAACCAACAACACGGCGGGCATGGCGGTAGCGGGGTCGGCAAACCAAGCACGATAGCTCGTCAAAATGCCTAATTTGACTAAAATATCATTAATCACACCCAAGCGCGAGTCGAGCAAGAGCGCCCACATATGCCCCGCTACTACTGATGGAATCACCCAAGGCAACAACAACAGCACCCGCGCCAATGGACCACCCTTCAAATTTTTACGGTTTAGCGCCAAAGCCACTACCAACCCTAAAAAAAATTGAGAAAATGCCCCACCAAATACCCACACAAAGGTATTTTTAATGATTACCCAAAAATCATCGTCGGCAAACAATTCGGTATATTGCTGCAAACCCACAAATTTCATGCCTAACCCAGCCCGCAATAAATTAAATTGTTGAAAACTGAGATAAACGCCATAAAATACAGGGTAAACAATGACAGCAACGACCAATAATAAACTAGGTAACAATAATAAATAAGCCCAATAACGACTTTCAGACAATTCGCCAAGCCATGTTAACGGGTTTAATGAACGCCCCTTCCTTACGGCGGGTAAAGTTTGTGAACTTTGTGAATCGGGCGGCAATGCGTTTTGAAGCATGTAATGAAGGTCTTAAATAACAACTCAAAAAAAATACCGTCTGAAATTTCAGATATAAAAGATGATACTCGCAAAGTAAAATTTGTCAAGCCCATGAATTTTCTTCCAACGAAACCACCCCCACTTCTATCTGACCATATGTATGAATTGCTAAGAGAGCGCATTTTGGGCGGGGCCTATAAACCCGGCCAACGCCTAGATGTGGGGGCCATAGCCCAGCAATTGGGGGTCAGCCAAACCCCGCTAAAAGAGGCCTTGGCCGCGCTGGCACGCGAGGGGTTGGTTGAAATAAAGGCTCGCAGTGGTACTTATGTGGCCCAGCTTGCCACCCGCGACATGATCGAGGTATTCGACATTCGTATTTCACTCGAATTATTGGCCGCCGAGACCCTGTTGGCGCATGTCACCGCATCCGATCTTCAGTGGTTAAGCGATCAAGTGCAGGTTATTCAAGCCACTCAAACCCTCGACGAGCATTACCGTGAAAACGCCAAATTTCATCAACGTTTGGTGTTGCTCAGCGATAACCGCAAATTGGCCGAGCTATACGACCAACTGCACGCCCACGTGCATATTGCTCTGGTTCACTTAGTCGCGCCAGGTTGGTGGCATGATTCGCCCATCGAGGCGCAAGAACACACAGCCATTGTGGCAACCATTCGCGCCAACAACGGCGATGAACTACGAGCGGCAATGCAAGCGCATTTGCGTCGCTCGCGGGCCACTTTGGCGCGGCAATTAGGATAATTTATAACTTGTTTTCTAAATCAATGTCAAACAAAAAAGTGGATTTTAAATTAGCGTTAGCTTAGAGATTACTGTCGTTTGAATGGTTGCAAAATGCTGATCATTGGTCAGCAAAGGGATTTTTTCTGCGTACGCGACTGTAGCAATTAGAATATCTGACATTGGGACTGTGTGGCCTAATCGCCGTAACTGGAAGCCGAAATTTGCTGCTAAATCCCAATGTTTAGGTGATGTAACGATACGTTCAGCAAAACCTAACCCTGTTGTTAAATCTAAATATTCATTTGGTTTTGCACCTAAAAAAAGCTCAAAACGCACCGGGCATGTATACGCGGCCTCATTAAGGTTAATCAGGTCTGCAACCCTTGATTTAAATAATATACTTCCCTTCGCCCTAAAAAATTCAATCCAGACAGAGGTGTCAATTAAAATCATAAATCCTCTAGCCGCGCAATCGCCTCCACTTGTTCATTTGTCGCGGTGTAATCTGTTTGTCCGCCTAATACTTTGACAATAAACGCTTGTTTTTGCTTAAACAATAAAAATTCATCCAATGCCGACATAATTGCAGGCGATTTTTTCGATTGTTTTGTGATTTCCAAAATGGATTGAAGTTTAGCTTCTTCAATTTCAAGCGTAATTCTCATGTTCCGCCTCCTTAAAATGATGAAATTTTATCGTATATTCCCATCAAGTGTAAAAAACTACACTATCACCTCAATCAATTTTGGCCCTTGCGACTGCATTGCCCGTACCATTGCAGCGTTAAATTCGTCGAGCGTGGTGGCGCGGCTGGCAGGCACACCCATACCCTGCGCCAACTGCACAAAATCGAGCGTTGGCTGATCGATACGCAGCATGGCATCGGCCTTGGGGCCAGCCACTGTCATGCCCACGCTTTTCATCTCGCCCTGCAAAATGCGATATGCCCGATTGTTAAACATAATCGTAGTCACATCCAATTGCTCACGCGCCATCGTCCACAATGACTGAATCGTATACATCGCCGAGCCATCCGATTCTGGGTTAATGATCTTGCGGCCCGGGCAAGCAATGGCAGCACCCACCGCCACCGGCAGCCCCTGCCCAATCGACCCACCGGTTACGGGCAATAAATCATGCTGCGGGGCATGTGCCAACAATGGGTCAGCCATACGCCCCGATGTTACCGATTCATCGGCAAACACCGCGCCTTCAGGCAAATGGGCCGCCACCGAGGCCCAAATCGTGTCGAGCGTCAGCGCCCCAGTCGGCATTTCAGGCTTGGCATAAGCCACCGCCGCCAGCTCATGTGGGGCATTCACCGCCTCGGCCAAGGCCTCTAGCGCACCCAACACATCTTGCTCCAGCGTCGCCAGCGTGTGAATTTGGCAATCGGCGGGCCACAGTTCGCTGGGCAAATTAGGATAGCCGAAAAATCCAACAGGCGCTTTGGCCCCCGCTAATACTAAATGTTGCGTGCCTTCCAATTGCTTCAGCGCTTGGGGGATGGGATATGCGATGCGCTCGATTTCAGGCACACCCGCACCACGCTGAATCCGCGCCGTAAACCGATCGCTTAGCAGCTTGGCCCCCGTCGCTGCGCCAATTCGTGCCGCCAACACCATGCCACGTTTGCTCAATGCCACATGCCCAATATAAATCGTCACCCGCTCACCGCGTCGCAACAATTCGGCGATACGATCCACCGTCACCGCATCAACTGGCGCAGGTTGCGGCAGTGGTAGTGGGCGCATAGGCGCACTCGACTCATTCCACATACAATCACCCGGAAAAATAATCGTTGCCACTTGACCCGGCGGCTGCATGGCTGCCACAATAGCTTCAGCACCGTCTTGCGGCACACTGGCGGCGCTGGTGCTGCGACGAATCCAGCCACTCACGCCCCGCGCAATGCTTTCGATATCACTGGTCAGCGGTGCGTCATACTTCAAATGCCAACTGGCATGTTCACCGACAATGTTAATCAGCGGGCTGTGAGCGCGGCGGGCATTATGCAAATTAGCGATGCCATTGCCCAAGCCCGGCCCCAGATGCAACAACGTGCAAGCCGGTGTGCCGGTCATACGGGCGTAGCCATCGGCTGCGCCGGTGCATACGCCTTCAAACAAACCCAATACCGTCCTCATACCCGGCACACGGTCTACCGCTGCCACAAATGCCATCTCGGACGTGCCCGGGTTGGTAAAACACACATTGACCCCGCCATTGACGAGGGTTTGGATTAAAGATTCTGCACCGTTCATATTTTAAATGGGTGAATGAGTGAATGAGTGAATGGCGAAAAGAAATCAGTCATTCACCCATTCACTCATTCTGTCATTTATTCTTGGTTGCTGTGATTCGAGCTTTTGCAAAGATTGAGAGCAGTTCAATTGCTTCTTTGTGTAATTCGGTTAGACGGGCTTTGTCGAGAATGTCGGTTTCGCCCATCAATTCAAGCCAAAATGCGGTTTCATCACATTCTTCGATCACAATACTCATTTTTGCGATAAATTCTGCTCTTGAGCGCGCACGGCAGACCGCTCGATAATTTGCCGCTACTGATGTGCCGCTTCGTAACAATTGCCTGCCAATGACTTTTGCATCGTCAGTTTTGGGAAGCGCTCGAAAAACCTTAACAACTCGCACTGCAAATTGCTTGGTCCGGTTTCTCAATGCCTCACGATCCATCTTTTTAAATGAGGGAATGGATGAATGAGTGAATGAGTGAATAGCGAAAAAGCAATCACTCATTCACTCATTCTGTCATTCACTCACTCAATTAAATTCAATGCCCTGCGCCAGTGGCAAGTCTTTCGACCAGTTGATGGTGTTGGTTTGGCGGCGCATGTAGGCACGCCAAGCATCGCTGCCGCTTTCGCGTCCACCGCCAGTGTCTTTTTCGCCACCAAAGGCCCCGCCGATCTCGGCCCCGCTTGTGCCGATGTTGACGTTGGCGATGCCACAGTCAGAGCCGTTGACCGAGAGGAATTGCTCGATTTGGCGCAAGCTGTCGGCGAAAATGGCCGACGACAAGCCTTGGGTCACGCCGTTTTGAATGGCGATGGCCTCATCGAGTGTGTCATAGGCCATGACATACAAAATGGGTGCGAAGGTCTCCTCGCGCACAATCTCGGTTTGCTTTGGCATGAGAATGATGGTCGGCTCAACATAATTAGCCCCGATGTCGGGCCGCGCCTTGCCGCCCACCAACACCGTGCCGCCATCGGCCACCGCCTGCGACACCGCGTGCAACATGCGCTGCACCGAGGCTTGCGACACCAGAGGCCCGACCAGCGTCTTGGGATCGAGCGGGTTGCCGATCGGCACCGTCTGATACGCCTTGACCAAGCGCTCGGTCAGGCCATTCACCACGCTGCGTTGCACAATGAGGCGGCGCGTGGTGGTGCAGCGTTGACCAGCCGTGCCAACCGCGCCAAACACCACGCCGCGAGTGACCAAATTCATATCGGCGTTTTCGGTCACAATAATGGCATTGTTGCCGCCCAATTCGAGCAAGCTGCGGCCCAAGCGCCCAGCCACCGTTTGCGCCACTTTGCGCCCAGTGTTGATCGAGCCGGTAAATGAGACCAGCAGCAGACGTTCGTCGTTGGTCATCCATTGCCCAATTGCACCATCACCAACGGTGAGGGTGAAAATGCCGCTCAGACCGTGCTCAGCCATGACGCGATTGCACAAATGTTGCACTGCTACCGCCGTCAGTGGCGTCATTTCACTTGGCTTCCACACCACTGTATCGCCGCACACCGCCGCCAAGGCTGCATTCCACGACCATACCGCCACCGGAAAATTGAAGGCAGTGATAACGCTGATCGGGCCGAGCGGATGCCATTGCTCATACATGCGGTGGCTGGGGCGCTCGCTGTGCATGGTCAGGCCATACAATTGGCGCGACAAGCCCACCGCAAGATCGCAAATGTCGATCATTTCTTGCACTTCGCCCAAGCCCTCGGCGCGAATTTTGCCCATTTCGAGCGAGACCAATTCGCCCAACGGCTCTTTATATTCGCGCAGCAAATTGCCCAATTGACGGATGATTTCGCCACGTTTGGGCGCAGGCATATTGCGCCATGTCACAAAACTGGCTTGGGCATGAGCCACCACCGCATCATAGGCGGCGCGGTCGGCGGGCAATACTTGGGCGATGGCCTCACCCGTCGCGGGGTTATACGATGTGATCGGCGCTGCATCGGTGCGCAGCCAGCCATCTGGCCCAGCGCATACCCCGGCATTGACTGCCGTCAAGTTTAGTTTTTCGAGAAGAGACTTCATGACGGCTATTTTACAGGGGAGAAGTGGGTAGTGGATAGTGATAGTGGATAGCAATTGGTTCACTATCCACTATCACTATCTACTATCCACTCTTTTGCAACAGCGCCACACTATAAAACTCATACGAAGCGGCACGGTCTGGCACGTCAACGACGTGGACGGTAAAGCGACAGGGCAGGCCGTTGTCGGGGCAATGGGTCGTCCACCAAGCGCGGTAGGCCTTGAAATAGGCGGCACGGAGGCGGTCAATTTCTTTGGCGTAGCCGAGCGGGTCAACCAGCGGGTTGGGTGATTTTGGCTGGCAGCCAAATACATGCATCTCGATGAAGTCAAGTTCGGCCAGCGATTGGCAAATACCGGCCTCGCGCACCCATTTTTGCCAGCATTCAAACACCAGCGGGATCTCGCGTTCTGGGTCCATCGTGACCAATTCATCAAGCCCAAGCACGCCCTTGGCGCTGTAGCCGCCGGTCAACCCCGCAAAATAAATCTTGAGGTCGCCGTCAGGTTGTTGCTCGGTCACCAAATTCGATAGCACCGGCGTTTCGCCCTCGGTGTAATAGGTTAATTTTCCGCGTTTTTTAATATTGAAAGCCATAATTAGAGATTAGGGATTGAGGATTAGGGATTAAGGATTGGGGGTTATAGAAATAGAAGTCATGAGTCATTAGTCACAAGTCACCAGTGATGCATTGTGCTCGTGACTCATGACTCATGTTCCTCAATCCTTAACTACGCTTGCAAAGACGGTAGCCGCCAATAAGCGGGTGGTGCATTGAGCCAGTCGGGGCTGGCGAGGCCGTCGCGGTCATAAACGATTGTGCCATTGCGCACGGTGAGGGCGCATTCGAGTTTTTGCGAGCCGCGTAACCGCGCCCGCCCACAATCCACGAAGCCAAATTCGCCGTTCAGAAGGTTGATCACCGCCACATCGGCACATGCCCCCACCGACAAATGTCCCAATTCGGGATGCCCAATTTCGTTGGCGGGTGTGACCGTCGAGCGATAAATAACCTCTTGCAGCGGCATCCCCAAATTCAAAATTTTGCTCATGGTCGTAATCATGTCAATGACGACGCCATGCACATTGCCGGTGTGCAAATCGGTGCTGATCGAATCGGGATAAAAGCCCTTTGCCATTGCAGGCGCGGCATTGCGGAACCAAAAGCTGCCCGCGCCATGCCCAAGGTCAAAGATCACGCCACGTTTGCGGGCTTCGATCAAGGCTGGGTTAACATAACCATCAGGTTTGCCATCGGGCAGCAAAATGGGGAATTGTTGCGCAAACACGTGGGTGTGGATATCGCCCGGACGTGCTTTTTCGAGAATGAGCGCCTCGTAACTGCGTTCGGGCAGGCGCGGCCAAAAGTCATACATGACGTGGCGTTTGCACATTTCGGCAGCGCGAATGGCCTGATCTACCGCCGCCCAAGGCGTGTGCAAATCATCCCACGGTAAGCGTGTCCAATAATGTGCGGTTTTGATGCCGATGCAAATATCGGGGTGCATCAGCACCATCGAAGCGGCCAATTCGGGGTCAAAATTACGCGGGTCTTGCTCAAATTCGCCCAACATGCCATCGTTGACGATATTGATGTAGGCAAAAATGCGGGTTTTTTGGCGGTCAATACACGTATTCTTAAAATGCAAAAAGTGCCGCGCACCCGCCGTGCCGGTGTCTACCATCGTTGTCACGCCAGAGCGAAAAGAATGGGCATCGGCGACCACACTCAAGCCTTCGGGCGCACCTTCGGGGGCGCGAGTGTGGTAAACATGCACGTGAATGTCAATCAGGCCGGGCGTGACATAACGCCCGCCCACATCCACCACTTTGGCGGCGAGCGCTGGGTTAATGTCGGCCTCGACCGCGGCGATGACATTGCCGCGTATCGCCACATCCATCTTGCCGTCAATGTGGTTTTTCGGGTCAATGACATGCCCGTTTTTGATTAATAAGTCGTAATTAGAAGGATTCATAAATTTAAATTGTAGAGACGGGCCGGCGGCCCGTCTTCCGGCGGATTGTCTGCCGACACCAAAAGACGGGTCACCGACCCGTCTCTACGATCAACTTAAAATTTCAATCAAACGATTCAACACAATCTCGGCCTCGTCGCCCTCAAGCGACATTGGGTTGAGGTAAATGTCGTTGGCTTTGCCCGGGCTGACAGCAATGGCAGGATCACCCGCCATCAATTTGGCGATAATGGCATCACGGTCGTAGGGCGGGTCGAAGACCACACGGGTGCGCGGCAATGGTTGACCGGCCTCGTTGGGCCACGAGCGCTCGGCACACACGCCCGGAATGCCGCATAAGGCCTCATTCCATTTTGCCACCACACGCTCATCTTTGAGCAGTCGCGCTTCGTGGTCGAGTGACACATAACGCTTAACCGCCGCCAACAACCCAGCCATTTCCTCTTTGCCCACTTTCATGCCACGCCCAACGCTATGGTTGGGGCTGCCATTCATTGCCATTGCGCTGATGAGTTCAGCACTGCCGACGCACAAGCCACTGGCCTGCGGGCCGCGTAAATCTTTGCCGCCGCTAAAAATGGCCATCGTTGCGCCCATTTGGGTGAATTTCCACAAATTCTCAACTGGCGGCAGTTGCGCCGCCGCATCCACAATCACCGGCACGCCCCGCGCCTTGGCGATCTCAATCACCTTCGCTAGCGGCAAATCGCCAATGCCAGTCATGGCCCCCTGAAACCAAAATACGGCGGCAGTGCGCTCATTAATGGCATGACCCAACTCCCATTCGTGCGTATGCAGGGCGGTGCCAATTTCAACCACTTTGCCGCCCGCTGCGCGAATGGCGTGATCGTAACCGTTACGATGCGATTTATGCACAATAAATTCGGTTTTCGGCATGCCCGTCGTGTCGGGCAATTGCTGAATGAAAGCCGGGTTTTTGCCCGCCATCAACGCTGCTGCCGCTAGCGTAATACCCGCCGAGGCCCCAGTAGCAACAAAAGCCGCCTCGTTATGGGTGAGTTTGGCGATCTGCGCCCCAACGCGGCGCTGCATGTCGTCTAATTCAATATGATAGCGTGCCGCATCTTGCATCGCTTCTAATACCTCTGGCGGCATCACCGAGCCGCCCAAGCGCGTCAGTGTGGCGCTGGCATTAATCAACGGACGAATTCCAAGGTCAGTATGAATACTCATGCTGAATATTGTATAAGGATGGGCCAATGGATGTGCTGGAATATGTTTCTTGAGGGGAAACGAAATGACACACTCTGTAAAATGACATCTAAGAACCTATATTACTATACGGTTTCGCCGATTTCACCTTCCCTGCTCAAGCGTAGCTTGAGCAGGGAAGGTGAAATCGGTACATCCTCAATTTTTATGCTTTCTTGGTGTAGCTATCGTTTTACAAACAAACAAACGATAGAAAAATAAAAAAGCACCTTTTAAAAGGTGCTTTTTGAAGCGGGTGATGGGATTTGAACCCACGGCCCTCTGCTTGGGAAGCAGATGCTCTACCCCTGAGCTACGCCCGCATATTATTTTCAGGTATGATGAAAATATACCACAAAATCATTTGTGGTGTTGCAAAATTGAGAAAGTAGGAATTTGTTTTGTCACTGTTAATCGCAACAAACCTGAGCCAGTCACTTGGCTCGACTGATGTATTTGAGGGGCTGAGTGTGGCGGTGCCGCACGAGGCCAAAATTGGCTTGATTGGGGCAAATGGCATCGGCAAAACCACGCTGTTGCGGGTGTTGGCAGGGGCCGAGCGCCCAAGTTATGGGCAGGTGCAATTGGCCCAAGGCAAGCGCGTTGGCTATTTGCATCAAGAGGCGGTCGAGGCGTTTGCCGCCACCAACAATACCTTGTTTGATGAGATGCAAGCCGCCTTTGCCAACGTCTTTGCCATCGAGCGGCGTTTGCGCGAGATTGAGCATTTGTTTGAAACCGACACTGCGCCGGATGAAGCCACACTCGACGAATATGGGCATTTGCAAGAGGAATTTACGCGGCTGGGCGGCTATGAAATTGAGCAGCGAATACATCGCGCTTTAACCGGCCTCGGTTTTGGCGAGGCGGCGTGGCAAACCCGCACCAGTCATTTAAGCGGCGGGCAAAAAACGCGGGCGTTGTTGGCAAAATTATTGCTCGAGCAACCCGATGTGCTGATTTTGGACGAGCCGACCAATCATTTAGATATTGAGGCGATTGAATGGCTAGAAGGGATGCTGAAATCATGGAGCGGAGCCTTTATTATTAGCAGCCATGACCGTTATTTTTTAGATCGCGTGGTCGGCACGATTTGGGAGATGTCGCGTCCGGTGAATGGACGGGTGCGCTTAGCGATTTATCGCGGGAATTACAGCGCCTATATCATGCAACGGCAACAACGTTTTGAACGTGAAGTGTTTTTGTTTGACCAACAAAAAGAGCATCTTGATCATGAGTTGGCGACGATTAAACGTGATTTGGACTTTTTGAAAGGTCAAAATGGCGATAAGTCGGTGACATGGGTAAAAGGCAAATTAAAACGCCTCACCCGCGATGTGATGGTGATTGAACAATTGGGTGTGATGGCGGCGGAATCGCAACAATGGATGCAATTGGCTGAGCAATTGGAGGGCAGCACGCGCCCGTGGGGCTATGAAGAGGCGGTTTGGCATGTGCGTGGCTTGCGGCGACCCGCCTTGCCCGAAATGATTAGTATGACGCTTGCGCCCAATAATCGCGGCAGTGATCAGGTGATTAAAACCAGCAAATTGGCGATTGGGTATGCCAGCACCCAAGACACGGCCAAAGTTTTATTTGAATGTGATGAATTGCAGTTGATGCGCGGAGCGCGGGTGGCTTTGATTGGGCCGAATGGGGCGGGCAAGACGACGTTTGTGCGCAGCATTTTGGACGATGTGCCGCCATTGCGGGGGCAGATTGAGTTGGGCGCAAGTGTGCGGGTGGGCTATTTTGCCCAAGCCCATGACGAGCTTGATACCAGCCAGCGCATTATTGACGAATTGCTGCGCCATTGGCCGAGCATGAATGAGGAACGGGCACGCCATTATTTAGCCCAATATTTGTTTCGTGGCGACGACATCTATAAATATATTCGCGGCCTGAGTGGGGGCGAGAAGGCGCGTTTGGCCTTGGCAATTTTGACACTGCGGGGCGCAAATTGTTTGGTGCTGGATGAGCCAACCAACCATTTAGATATTTGGGCACAAGAGGTGTTGCAAACGGCGTTGGCTTCATTCGATGGCACGATTTTATTGGTGTCGCATGATCGCTATTTGATTAATGCGTTGGCAAATCAGGTTTGGGAGATTCGCGACGAGCGGCTAGAGGTTTATCGTGGTAGCTATGCCGAATTGATGGCATGGCGCGAGGCGCAAAAAGCAAGTAAGGCCGCAGCAGTGGAGGCACGTAAGCCAGTGCCAGCGCCGAGTGTTGCCCCGTCAGCCCCTGCAACCGCGCCCGCCATCAGCAAAAACGCAGCCCAAAAACAGGCCAAGCAATTGGCTGAGCTTGAAAAAAATATTGCGGCAACCGAGGCTAAATTGCGCGATTTGGCGGCTAAGTTAGATCAACAAGGCGGCAATTTGTCGCCTGCCAAGGTGATTGAGTTGAGTACGAGTTATGCCGACACGCAGGTGTTGTTAGAGCGCTTGTTGGGGGAATGGGAAGGATTGGCGAATTAGCGCAAAGACGCAAAGACGCGAAGTTTTCTGCACCTTCGCGTCTTTGCGTCTTTGCGTGAGATTTTTTACCCAATCGGGTTAATATCATTCACAAACTTGACCAGATCAGCCATTTCAAACATGCCGAAGGTGCTGCCGAGGAAAGGCCGCCAAGTCGGGCGTTTGCGCAGGTATGAGCCGGGGTCATTTTGTAGCAAACCCATAAAGACCTCGCCGACCAAGCGGCTGCCGACAGGGCCGAGGTTATTGCCGCCATTGCCCAACACCGCCGCCTCGCGCAAAATGTAATACCACAGCGGGGTGTCGGCATCGACTGCCGGAATACCGCTATTGATTTCATCGGGCTGCAAGATGACAGCGCCCATAAAATTGGCGATTTGCTGCCCAGACGGCAGTTTTTGAATTTTGCCACGCAGCAAATTGCGCACCGACAATTTGGCGAGATCAGGATTGCCAGCATCGCTGGTCGGCATGCCCGCCAGCGTAAAGAGCGAGTTGGCGATTTTGGTGTCGATCTTGCGGGTGAAGTTGAGCGGCACACCGCTCACGCCCAAATTGTAAAAGCGTCGCCAATCGATAATCCAATTGCTGGGCAAGGTGGGCGAGCCAAACATGCCGCCATTGCCGGTAAAGGTGAAAAGCAGGTCGAGTGAGGTGTCGAAGAAAACGCGATTGTGGCTATAGCTATCCCGCACCATGCTATGCCCCAAACGATAGGCCGCCACCGAAAATTCGACCGGCATGAAGGGGCGTTGCCCACTCAGCACTTTGTAAAACATCGGGCCGTTGTTTTCGATTGAGGCAAACACGCCCGGGCGAATGAGACGGCGCACAAAATCGTTCCATACAATCCATTGATAATGCCATGTGACGATACGCTGCGCCCGTTTAAAGGGCGATTCGCCGGGCCGCGCCACATCGTGCTCGGCAGAAAGGGTGGGCAGCGCGTCTAATACCTTGTTATGAAATTTCATAAACAAGAGATGGGTTTGGGCTACCAACAAGTTTTCGTCGTTGCGCGGATCGG
The DNA here is from genome assembly GCA_945877855.1 of Thermoflexus hugenholtzii JAD2. Lineage (GTDB taxonomy): Bacteria > Chloroflexota > Anaerolineae > J036 > Brachytrichaceae > AQU-03. The sequence goes on from CAMDWA010000013.1 coordinate 45,296, forward strand.
GAATAAAAGATGATTTGTCGGGGTTGCGCAAATGGTCGTTGGGCAGCGGATTGGGTCCAACATCGCCAGTGGGGGTGCTTAGCCCAATTTTGAATCGGGCGGCAGTGGGTGGGCCTTCATACATGCCTTTGCTTTCGGCATTATTGGGGCCTTTGCCATATAGGCTGTCTAACTCTAACTCGGGTGATCGCAATTGAGTGGGGCTTGTGACCCCACCGACAATGCCGCCTTCTTTGGTAAACGACAAATCGTGATCGATAAATTGCCCCAAATAGGTATAACCGGCTGGAATGGGTGAATCGCTGGCGACAGGGTCATTGTCGCGCATACTGTTGCCCAAGTCGATTAAAACTTGGTCGGGCAGGTTATTGGCCGGTAGATCTGGAAACATGCGCCCAAATTTTCCGGCTGGCAAAACCTCGCGCGTGGCTGGCTTGTTGGCAGTTGCCAATGCCTTGGTTAGCGGCGTGGTGTTGCCATGAAGTGTAAGATTTTTTTTGGCCATAGTGATTAAATGATAGCGACGACAACCAAGATGTCAATGAAAATATACTTATAAATATCATTGTTGCGTTAAAAATGAGACTAAAGGTGGAAAGTGTAATCACGCGAGCGGCTGAAAATGTAAATCAAATGTAAATGCATTTTGAAATAGGCAAAATAATGAACGCTGTCAGCTACAATTATTTTTATCTCAGTTTTTTGAACAGGAAGGTGACATGCAAAATCGGCGTTTAGATAGAAAAAGATCATTGTTACATGTGGCCCAGAAATATGTGGTGTCGGCCTTTGTTGCGGTTAGCTTTGTGGCCTATGCCTTACACGAGCGGCATAATAATGTGGATGCGGTCGGCAGCACGCCCCCGCCACAACCGACACGCAGCGCCGAGATCAGCCCCACCCGTTTGGTGGTGACAAGTGTGCCTGTTTTGCCGACGGTGGTTTTGCCAACTGTGACCCCGCCGGTGATTGCGGTTGCACCCAATACCGCTCCCATTCGCCCGACGGCAGCCAGTAGCGCACCCCCGCCCACTGCGACCAAGCCGCCAGCGACACCCACTGCCGCCGCCAACAAAAACGCCATTTATAAAGATGGTCTGTTTAAGGGCAAAATTGCCGATGCGTTTTTTGGGCCATTGCAAGTGAGTGTGTTAATTAATAATGGCAAGATTGCCGACGTGCAATTTATCGATTACCCCCATGACCGCCGCACCTCGGTGCGAATTAATAACCAAGCCAACCCAAGATTGCAATCGGAAGCCATTCAGAAGCAAAGTGCACAGGTTAATATTATTTCGGGGGCAACACTCACCAGCCGCGCCTTTGTTGAATCGTTGCAAACGGCGTTAGATAGCGCAAAAATGAAATGATGAAGGAAACACGCCTGATGATGGGGATGCCTATCACGGTTGAGGTGGTGGCACAAGCAGAAGCTGTCGCTACAAACGCTGCCATTGCCGATGTTTTTTTGTTTTTCGATTATGTTGATCGCACCTTTAGCCCGTATAAAGCCGATAGTGAAATTTCGCGGCTTAACCAAGGGCATTTAACCTTGGCAACGGTCAGCAATCCGGTGCGCCATATTTTGGCCTTGGCCGAAGAAACCAAACGCGACACCAACGGTTATTTTGATGTGTATCGCCAAGGAGTTTGCGACCCATCGGGTTTGGTGAAGGGTTGGGCCATTTATAACGCGGCGGCGATGTTAGCAGAACGCGGTTTTCGGCATTATTTTGTCGAAGCTGGGGGCGACATTCAGGCGATGGGTCATAACGAGGCCGGTGAAGCATGGCGCGTGGGTATTCGCAATCCATTTAATATGCATGAAATTGTCAAAGTGTTGTCGATTTGTGATTGCGGGGTAGCAACATCGGGCACGTATGTGCGCGGGCAACACATTTATAACCCTAAGACGATGACCCCATTAAACAGCGATGTGCTTAGTTTAACGGTGATTGGCCCCAATATTTATGAGGCAGACCGTTTTGCGACGGCGGCTTTTGCGATGGGCGCGGCTGGTATTGAATTTATTGAGCGGCTAGAGGGCTTCGAGGGCTATCAGATTGACCAGCATGGGATGGCCACATTTACCAGTGGTTTTGCCGCATGGGAGGCGCGATGATACAACGAATTGATCATTGGCTCAATGGGGTCACTAGATTACATTCAAAATAAGAGCAAATGACGCAAGTCCACTTACTCCAAATTACCTAGTAATATAAGCCCGCCCGAATTTGACGATTTGCCAAACCGGCCACAGCACAAGTGCGACTTGCGTGATTTTTAAAGTGATTTCGATCCAT
>CAMDWA010000014.1 GCA_945877855.1 Thermoflexus hugenholtzii JAD2
GGTGGCCTGCTCGCACCGATTATCGAGAAGTATGTGAAATAACGCTAAAACCTCGGATGTCTTAAAGACCTCCGAGGTTTAAACAAAATGATATTAGACGATTTCCGACTCGATCAACAAGTAGCCGTCGTCACCGGCGGCAGCCGAGGGTTGGGCCTCAGCGCCGCCAAAGCGCTGGCACAAGCAGGCGCACATATTGTGAATGTGCAACGCACCAACAACAGCGCACAGGTCAAGTCCGCCGTCGCTGAAGCGGGCCGCGAATTGCTCACCGTGTCGCTAGATGTGGCCGAGACCGATGCGGCCCAGCGGGTGTTAGACGCGACTTTGGCACGATTTGGGCGCGTGGATATTTTGGTTAACAATGCCGGTATCACCAAACGCACCCCGTCCGCCGAATATGCAATCGAAGATTGGGATCAGCTGATTAGCACCAACTTGCGTTCAGTGTTTATTTTTTGCCAAGTGTTTGGGCGCGAAATGCTCAAGCAAAAACGCGGCAAAATTATCAATATGGGGTCGCTGCTCAGTTTTCAGGGCGGGCTGCGCGTGCCAGCCTACGCCGCCAGCAAACATGCCGTGTCGGGGCTGACTAAGGCGCTGTGCAACGAATGGTCGAGCCAAGGCATCAATGTCAATTGCATTGCGCCGGGCTATATGGCTACTGATATGAACGTGCCGCTCATGAATGACCCGGTGCGCTCACGCCAAATTGGCGAGCGCATCCCCGCCGGACGCTGGGGTGAATCTGACGACATCGGTGGGCTAACTGTCTTTCTCGCCTCACGTACCTCCGATTTTATTCATGGGCAAACCATCGCCGTTGACGGCGGATGGATGGCGCGTTAAAAAATTACGAATTATGAATTACGAATTACGAATTGGGGGATTCACCACTTAGCACTTTCCACTTTTTACTTTTTACTTGCCACCCGCCACTTGCTACTATGACCATATTTAACCCAGACAAAATACGCGATATCACCGTCTTCAGTGATATTCAGCGCCCCGACCCGGCGCTATGCAAGGCATTAAGCCGTGTTGGCAGCGCCACCACCGCAGGCGAGCTATTTAATTTGGGTGTCACGCGCCCACATATGTCGGGCTTAAACTGTTGGAAAAAAGGCAAAGCGGAAGCTGGAACAGCCATCGCTGGCCCGGCCCTCACCTTGCAGTGTATGCCCAAACGGCAAGACATGACCGATAGCAAAGAATATGGCGAACGCGGCCTATTTCATCATTATGTAATGTATCCCACCCAACCCGGCGATATTATTGTTTGCGATGCACGGGGCGAAATGGAGGGCGGCATTTTTGGCGAAATGATGATGACCTTCTTTCAACGACATGGCGGTGCAGGGGTGGTCATTGATGGCTGCCTGCGTGACTGGCCCGATATGGAAGACCTCGATGTGGGGGTGTGGATGCGCGGCGTAACGCCAAATCATGGTATGCAAAACAACCTGATGTTTTGGGGGGTAAACGTGCCCATTGCCTGCGCGAATGTGTTGGTCATGCCCGGCGATATTATTGTGGCCGATAGCGATGGCGCGGTGTGTGTGCCGGTCAAAATGGCCCCCGAAGTGATCAAACGCGCCAGCGAAAAACGCGACTGGGAAGAATTTACGCGCATGAAGTTACGTCAAGGCGAACATCTCAGGCAATATTACCCCCTTAGCGCTGAAGCCCGCGTTGAATATGAAGCGTGGCGAGCGAATAAAAATAACACAACATGAAAACCTATTCATATCAAGCCTTGCTTGATTTTATAGACCGGCTCTTTGTGGCGATGGGTACACCGGCAGATTTAGCCTCGCTAATGGCAAAATCGCTGGTCGGCTCAAACTTGTGTGGGCACGATTCGCACGGCGTGCAACTGGCGTTGGTCTATGCGCAGGCCGTAAACAGTGGGCAAGTGGCCCAAGCGGCCCGCGCCAGTGTCACCCCCAACGCGCCCATGCTCGCCACATTAACCGTAGATGCCGCGCTGGGTTGGGGACCGCCCGCTGGTTATTTCACCTGTGACCGTTTAATCGAACGCGCCAACGCCTATGGCGTGGCAGCAGCAGTAATACAGCGTTGTCATCATATCGGGCGGGTTGGGCAATATGCCGAATATTTTGCCGCCGCTGGTGTCATCGGCATTTCGATGTGTAATTCGGGCAGCGGCGTTGCCCCATTTGGCGGCAAAACACGCATGTTGGGCACAAACCCCATTACCATTGGTGTGCCGCGTGCCAATGGGCAAGCGCCGGTCATGATTGATGCCTCGACCTCGGTCGTGGCAGGCAACAAACTCAGTGTATTGCTCGACAAAGGCCTACCCACCCCAGCCAATTGGATTATCAATGCCGACGGGCAAGCCAGCACCGACCCCGCCGATTTTTTACAGCGGGGTGGGGCGCTATTGCCATCGGGCGGGCACAAGGGTTATGGCTTGGGTGTCATCGTTGAGTTGCTCGGCGGCTTGCTGTCTGGCGCATCAGCCTCATTTTTTCCCGATTTCGGGCCGGGCAATGGCGTGCTCATGATCGCATTGCGCCCCGACGCCTTTGTGCCGATGCCCGATTATTTAGCACAAGTTGAACGGGTTTGCGCGGCAATCAAAGCCGCACCAGCGGCGACCGAAGGTGGCGAGGTCTTGTTGCCCGGCGAGCCAGAAGTTCGCACTCGGCATGAACGTCTGAGCAATGGCATCCCCTTACCCGAAGAAACCGCCACCAAATTAAACCAATTGGCAGTTGAATTGGGGGTATCGCCCCTTTAGTTTACATCATTATGTTCAATATTCAAGACATCACCCGCCCCGACCCTGCAATTATTAAGGCACTTGAGGGCATTGGCAGCGCCACCGCCAGCGGCGAGCTGTATAAGTTGGGCATCAAAAACCCACACATGACCGGCTTGACCTCATGGAAAAAAGGCAAAAGCGTGGTCGGGCCAGCCATCACCCTGCAATGGATGCCACGTCGCGAAGACATGAGCGCCAACAGCGAATATGCCGACACCGAGCTACAATTGCATCGCCATTCAATGTATCACGCCCAACCCGGCGACATCATTGTGGTGGATGCGCGTGGCGATATGGCATCGGGCGTGTTTGGCGAGATGATGCTGACTTATTTTATGGGCAAAGGCGGCTTGGGCGTGGTGATCGATGGCTGTATTCGTGATTGGACGCACGCCGAACAGCTCGACATGGGCATGTGGCTGCGTGGGGTAACGCCCAATCATGGTTGGCAACACAAAATTATGCCGTTTGCGGTGAATGTGCCGATTGCCTGCGCCGGTGTGTTGGTAATGCCGGGCGATATCATCATCGCCGATAACGACGGCGCGATCTCAGTGCCAGCCCATCTCGCGCCCGAAATTGCCAAACTCTCAAACGAAAAGAACGAATGGGAAGAATTTACACGCATGAAACTGGCCCAAGGCGGCGATTTGCGCAAATATTACCCATTAAATGCCGAGGCAAAAGCCGAATTTGAGGCGTGGCTGGCGGCGCAAACAACAGCAAATAAATAGCATATGAACAACGAATTGGGTGTGAGTTACACTGATCTCAATCTCAATGCCACCCAATAGCCCTAAACCAATTACCCGCCTTGAAGATGCACTCGTTGGGTCAATGCCAAACCGTGTGCGCAGTAATATGCGCATCGAACTCTTGGCCTCACTGGCCTATGGTCCATTTCACGCAGCCCTGTTATTTGTGCCGGTCGTGTTACAACGTTTAGGGTCGTCAGCCGAATTGATCGCATTTTATCAATCCGCCAGTTATATTGGCTTCTTGCTCGTGCCACTAACGGCACGTTTTATACCCGCACGCGGTTTGCCGGGCTTTTTGGCATCAGTATGGGCCATTGGGCGTAGTTTTTTTGTGTTGATGGGGCTTGCGGCCAGCGCACCGATTATGTTATTGCTTTCGGTGTTTTACTTTTTCTTCGATTCCTTCCCCTCTCCGGCATACACGCGGGTCATTCAACTCATTTACCCGGCCAACATACGCGGGCGAGTGCTGGGTTATGTGCGTATCGGCTTGGCAGGCGGCATGTTGCTGGTCACGCCCATTTGTGGTTGGGTGCTCGATAATTGGGGTTACATATGGTTATTCCCCATTTGCGGGCTATGTGGCGTAGCGGCAGCGCGTTTATTCAGCCGCATTCAAATTGACGAAAGCAACACCCCCGCCCAAGAAAAACGCAGCCCAAGCCAGCTTTGGCAGGTGCTCAAACATGACCGCCGCTATCAATATTATTTGCTGGCGGTGGCGTTTTTTGGCTTTGGCGGCCTTATTCCGGCTGGTTTTTATCCAGCAGTGTTTGTAGATCGCCTCAATTTGTCTTATACCGAGGTGAGCTTGCTGGGGGCGGTGCAATCGGTTTCATGGCTAATTGGCTATTTGGTGTGGGGGCATTTTCTCGACCGCTTTAATGGTGTGATTGGCTTGCGGGTAGTTTTCGCCATTTTGTCCATCATTCCCATCAGCCACATGCTGGCCAGCAACGGCCTCATGATGTTACCGGCCTTTATTGCAGCCGGTTTAGGCTCAGCCGGGGTTGATTTGGCTTTTCAAAATTGCACCATCGAGCTAGCCCGCGACGACCAAACGTATGAATATGCCGCACTGCAACGCACCGTCATCGGCATACGCGGCCTTATTGCACCCATGCTGGGGGTGTGGCTGGTGCAAATAGGCATGTCAATTGATGCACTGTTTGTCTTCGGCTCGTCGCTTTATCTGGTGGCGGTGGGGCTTATGATGCACCCTTCATTTCGCAAATCAACAATCATGTGAGTTATGGGTGGCGTTTGCCGCCCCAAAATAAATTATGAAACTAATTAATATTCAAACCGATCAAGGAAACAAAACCGGTGTCATGACCGATGCCGATCATTTTGTCGATGTAAGCGCTGCTGGCAGCGTGTTACACATTATCAACAATGCCGATGCACGTGCCCAAGCCGCTGCCCTCGCCGCCAATGGCACGGCGCAATCGTTGGCTGGGGTCAAACTTGGGGCGCCAATCACGCCCGGCAAAATCATCGCCATTGGGCTAAACTATAGCGACCACGCCGCCGAAAGCGGGGCCAAGCCGCCGAGCAAACCGATTGTGTTCGCCAAATTTAGCAACACCCTCGCTGCGCATGGCGACACCCTGATTTGGTATAACGACCAAACCCCCAACATGGACTATGAAGCCGAATTTGGCATTGTGATCGGCAAAACGGCCTATCGCATCAACGATGCCGACGCGCTAAGTTATGTCGGCGGCTATGTATGCGCCAATGACCTCAGCGCCCGCGATTTGCAATCGGGCGACGAAGGCAAGCAGTGGGTGCTGGGCAAAACCCTCGACGGCACCTGCCCCATTGGCCCCTGCCTCACCACCAGCGATGAAATTCCCGACCCACAATCGCTCAACATTAAGTGCATTTTGAATGGGCAAATCATGCAAAATTCGAGCACAGCCCAGATGATTTTTGGCACAGCCAAATTGGTGGCTTACCTCAGCCACTACTTCACGCTCAACGCTGGCGACCTCATCATCACCGGCACACCGCCCGGTGTGGGCGCAGCCCGCAAGCCACCCGTATGGCTAAAAGACGGCGACACAGTGACGATTGAGATCGAAAAAATCGGTGCATTAACCAACACGATTCGGGTGCTTTAGGAAATTTCACGCAAAGGCGCAAAAACGCAAAGCAAAGAAGAATTTTTTGAGTAAATCTTTGTTTCTTCGCGTGCTTTGTGGTAAAAAATCAATTACACGTAACGCAAGCGGCGAAATTTTGCGCCTTTGCGTGAAATCCAATTTCACATGAACATCGACAAAAAATACCCGAGCGTGGCAGAAATGGAGCAAGTGGCCTATCGCCGTCTGCCACAATTTATGCGCGACTATCTGTTTGGCGCATTGGGCGGCAATGTGTCACGCCAGAAGAACCGTGACGACCTCAACGCCGTCGAATTGATGCCACGCTATCTGTCTGATGGCCGCGCACCCGAAATTCGCACCACCCTATTTGGGCGTACCTACGACGCCCCTTTTGGGGTCTCGCCTGTTGGGTTATCGGGGTTGATCTGGGCCAATGCCGAGCGTATTTTGGCGGCAGCCGCCAAAACGCACAATATTCCCTACACCCTCAGCACCGTCGCCACCGCCAAACTCGAAGACATTCGCAGCTTGGCTGGCGAACACGCATGGTATCAACTTTACACCCCGAAAGAGCCAGAAGTCGTAAAACATTTGTTGGGGCGCTGTGAAAAAGTGGGCTACGACACCTTGCTATTAACCGTCGATGTACCTTACGAAACCCGCCGCGAGCAAGACATCCGCAATGGGGTGTCGGTGCCACCCGCCTTTAACGCCACAACCCTATGGCAAATGGTGACGCATCCGAATTGGGCCTTACGTATGTTGTTTGCTGGCGTGCCAGAATTTCAAAATGTCAAGCCCTATTTTGCCTTGGGCAATTCAAAAAACATCGGCAAATCCATCACTGCCTCAACACATTTTATGCGCGAGCGCATGGGCGGGCATATTTTGCCGCCCCGTTTTGCCATGATTCGAGACCTATGGAAAGGCAAACTGCTGGTCAAAGGTGTGATGGACCCCGACGAAGCCAAACAATATATGGCACTGGGGGCCGATGGCTTGGTCGTCTCAAATCACGGTGGCCGGCAACTCGATGCCGCGCCCTCAACGGTCAAGGTGCTGCCCAAAATTCGGGCTGCCGTCGGCCCCAATGTGCCGCTCATTGTCGATAGCGGCGTGCGCAACGGGCTAGACATTGCGCGAATGTTGGCCCTAGGCGCTGATTTTGTGATGATGGGCCGACCCTTCTTATTTGCCGTCGCCGCGCTCGATAAACAAGGCGGCGAACATGTGATGAAAATCCTCAAGGCCGAGCTACGCTGCGCCATGGGGCAAATCGGCTGCTCAAGCTTAGAAGATTTGCCAAAGTTTTTGGCATGAGGTCAACTTCAGGCAACAATTCACTAGCACAGGTTCCAAGTTGGTAGAAATTTCGCCGAACTCACTGTGTATCCCACAAAGCTATGCTTTGTGGGATACACAGTGAGTTCGGGCTTGTATCACTTGCTTAGCAACACAAAATAAACACGGTTTAAATGCAAGCTTGCCATTAACCTCACATAAGGCTGAATTAAAATAACCCGTAATGGCCTTCAACGAAAATACACGGGTAAAAGTCCCAGCAATCTTGCACTTAACCCGCTTAGGATATCGCTACATCCCATTAAAAGATCATGCATGGGATACAAACACCAATATTTTTGGCGCTATTTTTGCCGATGCCATCTCGCGGCTTAACCCAGACCTTACCAACGACGATATTTCAAGATTGCTTTCCGATCTTGCCATCCTCTTAGACTATGATGACCTTGGGCAAGCGTTTTATCAAAGATTAACCACCCCATCAGGCATCAAACTGATTGACTTTAAAAATTTTGCAAACAATACCTTTCATGTCGTTACCGAGCTAACCTATAAAAATGGGGATGACGAATTTAGACCCGACATCACCTTGCTGATAAACGGGCTGCCTTTGATCTTTATTGAGGTGAAAAAGCCAAACAACCGAGATGGCATTTTGGCCGAGCGTGAGCGCATTAACACCCGCTTTAAAAACAAGAAATTTAAAAAATTTATCAACATCTCACAAATTTTGGTCTTTTCCAACAACATGGAATATGACACCCATGCCATTGAACCACTTCAAGGGGCTTTTTACGCCACGACAGCCTATGGTGATGTAAATTTCAATTATTTTAGGGAAGAACACACGTTAAACCTAACCCAACTGCTGGCAGCAGAGGACGACGCGCTCGAAAATGCAGTGCTGCGTGACAACAACCTCAGCAGCATTAAACATTCACCCGAATTCATCACCAATAAGCAGCCCCACACCCCAACCAACCGCCTCTTAACCTCGCTTTTTTGCAAGGCGCGGTTGGCCTTTTGGCTGAAATATAGCTTGGCCTATGTCAAAGGCGAAAAAAGCCTCGAAAAGCATATTATGCGTTACCCACAATTTTTTGCCACCCAAGCCATCGAGCAAAAAATTGCGGCGGGGGTCAAGAAAGGCATCATTTGGCACACCCAAGGCAGCGGCAAAACTGCGCTCACGTTTTACAATACCCACTACCTCACCGATGTCTTTCAGCGCAACAATATCATCCCAAAATTCTATTTCATTGTAGATCGGCTCGACTTGCTTATTCAAGCCACCAGCGAGTTTCGCGCACGCGGGCTAAAAGTGCATAGCGTCAACTCTAAAAACGAGTTGATTAAGCATTTCAAATCGCAGCAGGGCATTCACAACTTGTCGGGCGAGCGTGAGATTACAGTCGTCAACATCCAAAAATTCAAAGAGGACAACGACGTCATCAATCCGCAAGATTATGATTTGAATGTGCAACGGGTGTATTTTCTGGATGAAGTGCATCGCAGCTATAACCCCACCGGCAGTTTTCTTGCCAATTTGTTTCGCTCTGACCGCAATGCCATCCTAATCGGGTTAACCGGCACGCCCTTGATCGGCGATGCAGGCAGTTCGCGGGCCATTTTTGGCGACTATATCCACAAATATTATTACAACGCCTCGATTGCCGATGGTTACACCTTGCGCCTGATCCGCGAGGGCATCGAAACCAAATACAAACTCTTGATGGCACAGGCGCTGAAAGAGGTGGAGATTTTGAAGGGCGATGCCGACAAGCGCGTGGTGTATGCCCACGATAAATTTGTCGAGCCGATGCTCGATTATGTGGTCGAAGACTTTGTCAACAGCCGCAACCGCCTCAACGATCATTCAATTGCCGGCATGGTAGTATGCGACAGTTCTGAACAAGCCAACACCTTGTTTAAAATTTTTGTCAACAAATATAGCCCCAGTCAGCATGTGCTTGAGCCAGTGGCAAAATTTAACGCCCTCAAAGAACCGGCGCCCATTTACCAAGCCTATACCCAGCGCCACCACAATTTGGTCGCCACCCTCATTTTATACGATGTGGGCAGTGTGGAGGAACGCAAGCAGGAGATTGAAGATTTTAAAGCTGGCAAAATTGATTTGCTCTTTGTCTACAACATGCTGCTCACCGGCTTCGATGCCAAACGGCTGAAAAAGCTCTACATTGGGCGGCTGGTCAAAGACCATAATTTGCTGCAAACCCTCACCCGCGTCAATCGGCCTTACAAAAACTTTCGCTATGGCTATGTGGTGGATTTTGCCGATATTCGCCAAGCGTTTGATGCCACCAACAAGGCTTATTTTGACGAGTTGCAAGCCGAACTCGGCGACGAGCGCCAACATTACGCCAATTTGTTCAAATCGAAAGACGAAATTGAAAACGAAATTGCCGAAATCAGCGAAAAGCTCTTTGAATTTGACCTAAACAACGCCGAGATTTTCTCGCAACAGATCAGCCAAATTGAAGACCGCAGCGCCGTGCTGGCGCTAAAAAAGGTGCTGGAAAATGCGCGTGATCTTTACAATCTGATTCGCTTGTTTAATCATGATGAGTTGCTCAACCGGCTTGACTTTAAAAAGCTGACCCAGTTGCTCAACGAAACCAGCCGCCATTTAGAGCTGCTCAACCTGCGCGAATCGCTACAAAACAACGCCGACAGCACCAACTTGCTCAATGCCGCGCTCGAAAATGTGGTGTTTATGTTTCGCAAGGTCTCAGAAGCCGAGATGGTGATTGCCGACCAACTTAAAGAAACCCTGCGCAAGACCCGCGAGGCGCTGAGCAGCAATTTTGACCAAGCCGACCCGCAATTTGTCAGCCTGTATGACGAACTAAAACGCATGTTTGAAAAGAAAAACCTAGACGAAATTAGCCAAGACGAAATGCGGCAAAATATTCAATCGTTGCAAGACATTCACAGCAAGATCAACGAGCTAAACCGCAAAAATACCAACCTGAAAGCCAAGTATCACAACGACGAAAAATATACCCGTGTGCACAAACGCATGGTTGAACGACAATATAGCCAACGCGAAAGCGACATTTATAACACCCTGACAGGCATTAAAACCCAAGTAGATGAGCGTATATTAATGAACAAATCTTTGCTCAACAATGAGGATTACTTTAATCGCTTAATACAAAAAATGGTCGTTGAAAATTTTGAAAAAACCAAAGTAGAACTAACACCCGATTCGGCCCGTTTTGTCAATGGCCTGATCGTGAAAGAATATATGCGTGAATATCAAGGGGTGCGAGCATGGTGACCCAACAATTTATCAGCCAAACCAAAGAGTTGATTGATGGCCTCAAGGCCATTTGCGCCAATTATGGCTTGGGCAACGATGGCAACGAATACAAAATCATCAGCCAAGCGTTTTTGTATAAGTTTATGAACGATAAGTTTGGCTACGAGGTCAAAAAACTCGATGCGCGGCTGGGCCAAGCCGCCAATTGGGAGGCCGAGGTCGCCAGCTATAGCAATGACGATTATGAGATGTTGCTGATGAAGCTGCCGCCCGATAGCGCCCACCTATACCCGCGTCATTTTCTATCGCAGTTGTTCCAGCGCCAAAACGATGAAGAATTTGCCAAATATTTCGACGACACCCTGCGTGATATCGCCCACACCAACAACGATATCTTTTCAGTCAAGACCGATAGCGGCGCAAAGGTGCAACTGTTTGACGAACTGAGCAATTACATCACCGACCGCTCGAAACGTGATGCCTTTTGCCGCGCCCTCATCAACCAACTGGTCAAATTCAGCTTCGAGGCCATCTTTCAATTGAAATTTGACTTTTTCGCCACCATTTTCGAATACCTGATCAAGGATTACAACAAAGACGGCGGCGGCAAATATGCCGAATATTACACCCCACACGCCGTCGCCAATATCATGGCAAAAATTTTGGTGGCGGGGCCGGTCGCCAATGTCACGGTCTATGACCCAGCGGCGGGGTCGGGGTCGTTGTTGATGAGCTTGGCACACCAGATCGGTGAAGAACGCTGCACCATTTATTCGCAAGATATTTCGCAAAAATCGAGCGGCATGTTGCGGCTCAACCTGATTTTGAACAATTTGGTGCATTCCATCCAAAACATCATTCAGGGCAACACCTTGTCGCACCCCTATCACCGCGAGGGCGAACAACTCAAGACCTTTGATTTTGTGGTGTCGAACCCACCCTTTAAGCTCGATTTTAGCGATTTTAGAGACGCACTCGACAGCAAAGCCAACCACGAACGTTTTTTTGCCGGGCTGCCCAATGTGCCGAATAAAGACAAAGACAAAATGGCGATTTATCTGGTCTTTATCCAACACATCATTTATTCGCTTGCGCCCAATGGCAAAGCCGCCATTGTCGTGCCGACTGGTTTCCTCACCGCCCAAAGCGGCATCGAGAAAAAAATCCGTGAAAAGCTGGTCAACGACAAAATGCTACGCGGGGTGGTCGCCATGCCGAGCAATATCTTCGCCACCACCGGAACCAATGTCTCGGTATTGTTTCTCGACAAAGCCAACACCGAGGGCGGGATTGTGCTGATGGATGCCTCGAAATTGGGGGAAACGGTCAAGGACGGCAAAAACCAAAAGACCTTGCTCAGCCCCGCTGAAGAACAGCACATTATTAACACGTTTAACCAACGCAATGTGGTGGATGAATTTTCGGTGGTGTTGTCGTATGAACAAATTGCCGAAAAGAATTTTTCGTTTAGCGCCGGGCAATATTTTGATGTGAGGGTTGAATATGTTGACCTTACGCCGGAACAGTTTAACGCGAAGATGGCAGGATTTAGGCAAAATCTTGATGCGCTTTTTAACAAAAGCAGAAATATTACTGAAGAGATCATGGAAAAGACGATCAGCTTGAAATATGAGTAAATTCAACAAGTGCTTATTGAAAGATATTGCAGTATCTCAGACTGGCCCTTTTGGGAGCCAATTACATGAAGAGGACTATGTTCAAAACGGCACACCAATTGTAACGGTCGAACATTTGGGGGAAATCGGTTTTTATTTACATAATCTGCCTATGGTTAGCGATAAAGATAAAGCTAGGCTTTCCAAATATACACTAAACGAAGGAGATATTGTATTTAGCCGTGTGGGTTCAATTGATAAATGCACTTATGTGTCTAAAAAAGAAGAAGGTTGGTTGTTTTCAGGAAGATGTCTGAGAGTTAGAATTAATGAGAAGGCTGATGCAAAGTTCATAAGTTATTATTTTCGCCAGAAGCATTTTAAATCAATGATGCTGAACATATCAGTTGGAGCAACCATGCCATCACTGAATACAACCTTGATGGACAATATCCCGCTTTACTTGCCTTCTAAAGATGAACAACAAAAAATCGCCTCCGTCCTCTCTGCCCTCGATGCCAAAATCGAACTCAACCAGCGCATCAACGCCGAACTAGAGGCGATGGCAAAAACGATCTACGATTACTGGTTTGTGCAGTTCGATTTCCCCGACGAACACGGCAAACCCTACAAAAGCAGCGGCGGCAAAATGGTCTGGAGCGAGGCGCTCAAGCGTGAGGTTCCGGCTGGGTGGGAGGTAAAAGAATTAGGGGAGGCATTAAAAACAAGTTTAGGCGGAACACCATCAACCCACAATAAAGTCTTCTGGGAAAATGCTTCTATCCCTTGGCTAAATTCCGGTGACATAGCTAATTTCCCTGTTATTCGCCCCAGCAGTCACATTTCTCAACAAGGGGTAGATAATTCCGCGGCGACATTACTTCCTAAAGGTAGTGTTGTCATTTCTGTTGTTCGTTATATACGCCCTTCAATCATCGCTTTTGACGCATGCACAAACCAATCAGTCGTTGGCATTCGTGAATCTGAAGAACTAAAAAACGCTTTTATTTACCCATTTTTGGTAAATGAGGTTCCAAGATTGATGCAATTAAGAACAGGTGCTCAGCAACCACACATCAACAAAGAAATTGTTGATGCTACAAATGTGTGCATCCCTGAAAAAAATGTGCTAAAAAAATATTACAAACTTAATGAGCCTATTTACAAGCAAATTATCAATTTAGCTTTTGAATCCCAAACCTTCACCGAACTCCGAGACTGGCTATTGCCTATGCTGATGAACGGGCAAGTGACGGTGAAGACCCAAGACGACATCGGCAACCCCAATGCCTCCTAAAGACCCTGATTGTGCCGGATTCTGTGGTTTGTGCGTTTTACAACTGTAAATTTTACAAAAAGCATCCTGAGCGGCGGTCTGGCATGAAAACGAAAGGGTGGATAGATCGTAACTGCCAGACCGAAGTCGAAGGATCGCGCTTTATGGGTGGCTTTTATCATTAGCATAGAGCGCCATCCTTCGACTTCGGTCGGCAGTTTGGCTTTTACTTTGACACAAATCACACGCCGACCTCCGCTCAGGATGCTTTTTGTAAAATTTACGCTTTGAAATTTGTAAACCACAGAATCCGGCAGAACGCGTAAAGGCTTCCCATGACGGCTTAAAATCAAAATGTAGATTAAAGATTAAGAACTTGATTAAGGCCATTCAGCGACAATAAATGATTGATTGAACCGCTTAGCGGTCAGCCACATGCCATCTGCCGCACCCACACGAAGATTAATCCATCATTTATTTCTAAGGCTGTTCAAAAGTCAGCACTTCACTTAACCCGTCATCTCCGCGAAAGCGGAGATCCATAACGAGGCCAGTCAAAAATGCGGCAAACCAGTCAAACGACGCCTGTCTGGTTATAGATTCCCGCTTTCGCGAGAATGACGAGACGACGTTTGAACAGCCCTGTCATTTATTTCAGCACAACAGCCTAAATTTGGGCAATGCCAAAACCAACCCCCAATCCCTAATCCCCCAATCCTCACTCCACCATCGCCTGATACGCCAAGGTCTGAAAATCTTTATCCAAGAAATCGACCCCAATCATGAACTGGGCCATCATCACCCCGATCACTTCTTCTTGCGGGTCAACCCAATAATGGGTGCGAGCGGCCCCCGCCCAGCCATATTCGCCCACCGAGCCGGGTAAGCCCGACTCAGCCACATTCAACAACACCCGCGACCCCAGCCCAAAACCATAACCAGCCCGCGGAATGCCGCTAATTTCAAACGGCAACAGCTTGGCGGGCAAATGGTTCATGTGCATAAAGTCGATGGTCTTGGGGGCCAGCAACCGCACACTGTCTAATTTGCCGCGATTCAGCAACATTTGGGCAAAACGCATATAGTCGGCGGCGGTTGAAAACAAGCCATGCCCACCACGGGCAAAATGTGGGGCGTTGTGCGATGGGTATGTCGCCTCGACCTCCTGTCGCCCATTCTTACCGGCCATCCATGCCGCCAAAATATCGCTAAATTTATTTTGGGCAATATCGGGGTGTCCATACATCGCCGCCAGCCGATGGCGTTTGTCGGCTGGAACCTGAAACGCGGTATCGACCATGCCTAGCGGGTCAAAAAAACGGGTCTGCAAAAAATCTTGCAGCGCTTGCCCCGAAATAACCTCGATCAAGTGCGCCAAGACATCAATCGACATGCTGTAATGCCATTTTGTGCCGGGCTGAAACGCCAACGGAAAACGCGCTAGCTCGGCAATAACCTGCTGAAGGGTCGATTGTCCATCCCCCATCAGATTGGCCTGTCGATATTGTTCGCCAACCGGCGAATCTTCGAGAAAATTGTAGGTCAGCCCCGCGGTATGGGTAAATAAATCGCCAACCGTGATCGGGCGAATCGGCGCGACTTCTTTCCATCCGGCGCTGGTGTCATTCACCAACACCTTTACTTTGCCAAAAGCGGGCAAAAATTTGGCGAGCGGGTCGGCCAATTGAAAACGCCCTTCTTCGTGCAAAAGCATGAGGGCGGTGCAAATAATGGGCTTGGTCATCGAATAGATGCGAAAAATGGCATCTAACCCCATCGGCACCTTATTTTCTCGGTCTTGCCAGCCCACTTTGTCAAAATAAATCACCTGTCCGCGTCGCGCTAACATGGTGACAATACCGGCGTAGCCAGCGTTATCTACATATGATTGCATTACCGGCTTAATCCGTTCGAGGCGTTTGGCGCTAAAGCCAAACGCATTGGGAGATTGAAGATTGATCATTTTAATTATTTAGGACTTACGCTCATAAAAACATTTCACCACAAAGAACACAAAGATCACAAAGATAAGTTAGGATTTTTGATATAAATCTTTGAGTTCTGTGTGTTCTTTGTGGCAAAAATAAAGCCTTGCGTAAATCCCATTATTATGCTTCGGCCTTGGCAGCCCCGCCAACACCGCTTACCAACACATCATTGACACCATTGAGGCCACGCAACACCGTTATCACCTGCTCAGCGGCAGCCGCTTCGCAAATGCAATGAATATTGGGGCCTGCATCAATGGTAAAAGCCACCGGCACCCCCTGCCCACGCAATTCACGCACCGCATGCATCACTGCCAACGACCCCGGCAATAAATACATCAGCGAGGGTTGTGAGGTCATCATGACCCCGTGCATCATCAAGGCATCCTGCTCCATCACCTCTGCCAACAGCGCAAAATCACGCGCAAGCACCGCCTTTTGGCACAGCTCAAAACGGCGCTGGGTGTCGGCCACCCGTGCCATTTGCAAGGGCGAGGTCGGCGCAAGCGCATGGCCTTCGGTGCTGCCTGTTTTTTTATGCCCAGTCGAAACCACCCCAATCACATCCACTAAATCCCAATGCGCTGGTGGGGCAATACTGTAAGCATGGGCCTCTTGCCACGCCACAAACCCACCGGGCACACTGCGGCTAGCACTGCCACTGCCCTGTCGCGCCAATGCCGACAATTCGGCCTCACTCTTGTTCAATTTTAGGGCTGCGCAAGCCGCCATCGTCAGCGCCGCAAAGGCGCTGGCCGATGACGCGATCCCCGCGCCCATCGGAAAATTATTGGTCGATATCACGCGCGCCGCTGGGCGTGGGCTGGCAGCGGCAAAATGAGCGCTTCGCCAAATCAAATCAAGGTGCTGACTCACGCGCTGCGCGGCACTTGGGGCCGCCTGCTGTTCGTCAATCATCACCTCATCGTGCTTGCCCATCGGGTCAAACATCACTTCGGTAGTGCTAAACAAGGCTTGCAAATTAAATGAGATCGAAGGGTTGACTGGCAACCGTAATGCGTCATCACGATTGCCCCAATATTTAATTAACGCAATGTTGCTACAGGCAGTGCCAATGGCCGAATTTGTCATCATAAGTTCACATTATCACCCAAGAAATACGATCTACAATTACATGATTCATTCTCTAAGAATCAAATCAGCCATTATGTCAAACATTGCATTTTTGCCCGCCACCGAGTTATCCCAAGCCATACGCCGTAAACAACTCTCACCTGTCGAGGTGATTGAGGCCGTCTTCGCTCAAATTCATGCTCACAACCCACAGCTAAACGCCTTTTGTACCCTGACCGAAGACCAAGCCCGCGCCGAAGCCCGCGCTGCCGAAGCCGCCGTCATGCGCGGCGACCCACTTGGCCCACTGCATGGCATCCCCATTTCAATTAAAGACCTCTTTTTTACCAAAGACGTGCGTACCATGCGTGGCTCGCGGCTTTATCAAGACTTTGTGCCCACCTTCGATGCGCCAGTAGTCGAACGTACCAAACGTGCTGGCGCGATCGTGATTGGCAAAACCACCACGCCCGAATTTGGCTATAAAGGGCTAACCGATAGCGCCGTGACTGGCATGAGCTATAACCCTTGGGATGCGTCGCGCAGTCCGGGCGGGTCATCGGGCGGGGCGGCGGCAGCAGTGGCAACGGGCATGGGGCCACTCGCCGTCGGCACCGATGGCGCTGGCTCAATTCGCATTCCAGCCTCGTTTTGTGGCATCTTTGGCCTCAAACCCACCCATGGACGTGTTCCAATTCATCCTGCCAGCGCCATTCCGTTGGTGGCCCATGCTGGGCCAATGACACGCACCGTCGCCGATGCCGCCTTGCTGATGTCGGTACTCGTCGGGCGTGATGACCGCGACATTTTTTCGCAGCCTGCCGATGACACCGCGTGGGCCATCCCACCCGCCGCTGACTCAGCCCAGCCCCTTAAAGGGCTACGTATTGCATGGTCGGCTGATTTAGGTTATGCGCCAGTTGCGCCCGAAATTGCCCAGCATTGTGCCCAAGCCACCCTCGTTTTCGCCGATCTCGGCGCGACGCTTGAGGAGGCAAACCCGGGCTTTGCCGACCCACAACACACCATCGATTTGTTGTGGGCTTGCGGCATGTATGCTACCTTAGGCAGTTATCTCAGCCATGCTGCCGACAAAATCGACCCCGGTCTGGTCAATTGGCTTAAATCGGCGCTCGGCTACAGCGCCGCCGATTATGCTCAAGCCCTCGTCACCCGCGCCAGCCTATGGGAGCAAAACCGCCAATTTTTTGACCGCAGCACCCCCAACGGCTACGATTTGCTCATTACACCGACCATGCCAACCACAGCCTTCGCCGCTGTGCCTGAAGAACCGACCAACATCGAGGGCCGCACAGTAACCGGCTTCGGTTACACACCACTTACTTACCCATTCAATATCACCGGCCAGCCTGCCGCCACCCTACCCTGTGGGTTTGCAGCAGATGGTCTGCCGATTGGGCTACAGATCGTCGGGCGGCGTTACGACGACCTCACCGTGCTTCGCGCCTGTGCCGCCTTCGAAGCCACCCGACCTTGGTCACAGCATCGGCCTGCTATTTGCAATCTTTAGCGCAAATCTCTATGTATCATCTCAAAAATCAGGGAAATAAACCTATTTTCGCCAAACTCACTCTATGACGATTGAAGTTAGGAGCAAAGCCACTAACTTCAATCGTCATAGAGTGAGTTTGGCATTACATCTTTGGGGTTTACCTCATTTTATTGAGAAATGGTATCCTCTCAATAAACAATGGCAATTTAAAAAGATGTAATGCCGAACTGACTCTATCTCCAGCCACCTGCGGTGGCTGGAGATAGAGTCAGTTCGGCGAAAACCGTTGACCTCTCATTATTGAGAAGATACAGAAAATGCAAAAAAGCCTTGGATAGAGATCTATCCAAGGCTTTTTTTATTAAAAGTCAAAACTAATTCCGACGCTTACTCGCCAACTTCAATTCGACTAAGCTACGTGACAACTCTGCACTTGCAAAGGCTAAATCTTGTTCAGATTTGCGATTCTTAATCAGCTCTTCTGCCCGTGCTTTAGCATCCTGTGCGCGAACTGCATCAATTTCATCGGTCAGCACACCGAAATTAGCCAACAAAGTCACACCGCTGCTTGTAATATTTGCAAAACCCGACCCAACACCCAGTGAGATTTCGCCTTTTTCAGTGCGGGCAACAACTTCACCGGGAGCAATTAGTGTATAAAGTGGTGCATGATTGGAATACACAGTAATCTGCCCATCTGAAGCAGGCAGCGTAACTGAGCGGCATTCAGCCTCAAGCACAATCTTTTCGGGAGAAATAACTTTAAGATTCAGCATTTAGTACCGAAGCGATGTTTCCCTTCATATAGAAACGATCTTCAGGAATATCATCGAGCTTGCCATCAATCAATTGAGCGAACCCATTCACTGTGTCTTCAATCTTCACATATTGTCCCTTACGCCCAGTAAATTGCTCTGCTGTGGTAAAGGGTTGTGTGAGGAAACGTTGAATCTTACGAGCGCGTGACACAATTAACTTGTCTTCGTCCGAAAGTTCATCGACACCTAGAATCGCAATAATATCTTGCAACTCTTTATAGCGCTGCAAAATACGCTTTACGCCGTTTGCAACGCGATAATGCTCAGGACCAACATAGTTGGGATCGAGCACACGCGCCGAAGACGTTAACGGGTCAATTGCGGGGAACAAGGCTTGGTCAGCCAATGCACGATCAAGTGACATTTGGCTATCCAAGTGAGCAAACGTTGCCACAGGTGCAGGGTCAGTATAGTCATCAGCAGGCACATACACGGCTTGCACCGAAGTAATCGAACCTTTATTTGTCGAGCTAATGCGTTCTTGCAACGCACCCATCTCGGCAGCCAAAGTTGGTTGATAACCTACCGCGCTAGGCATACGACCCAACAACGCTGACACTTCTGAACCCGCTTGTGCAAAACGGAACATATTATCGATAAACAACAATACGTCTTCGCCGCGTTCATCGCGGAAGAATTCGGCCATCGTCAACGCTGTAAGCGGGGTACGCATACGAGCGCCGGGAGGCTCATTCATTTGCCCAAACACTAATGCAGTGGAACCCAACACACCAGATTCGTGCAATTCACGATAAAGTGCTGTGCCTTCACGAGTCCGCTCACCGACACCAGCAAACACTGAGTGACCGCTATGCTCACGACCAATGTTGCTGATCAACTCAGTAATAATAACGGTCTTGCCTGTGCCAGCACCACCGAACACGGCGGTTTTACCACCTTTCACGAAAGGTGCAATTAAGTCGATAACCTTAATGCCTGTTTCGAGAATTTCGAGCTGGGTGCTCATTTCGGCAAATGTTGGGGCAAGTCGGTGTATCGGCGCAACGATGTCTGTATTTACTGGACCCGCTTCGTCAATTACCTCGCCAAGCACGTTAAAAATACGACCTAAGGTCGCATCACCAACCGGAACTGAGATAGGCTTACCATCAGTAGTAACGCTCATACCACGAACCAACCCATCTGTTGGACCCATGGCAATGGCACGCACCTGCTTTTCACTCAAAATCAAGGCGGTTTCAAGAATAAGATCATTGACCTTGAGTGCGGAATAAACCGGTGGCGCAACGGGAAATTCCACGTCTACAACCGGTCCAATGACTTGAACAATTTTTCCTATATCCATGTTTATGCTAATAAAGCTGCACTTGCAATGTCAGAGATTTCATTCGTAATTTTCTCTTGACGAGTCTTATTGTATTGAAGGTTTAAATCCTTTACGATGCTAGTGGCATTGTCGTGCGCATTTTTCATTGCCACAAATCGCGCACTATGTTCAGCCGCAGTTGCATCCTTAATAATCTGATTTAATGTACTCTTCAGGTATTCAGTAATCACATAATCAAGCACCGACGCAGGGGTTGGTTCAAATGTGTAAAGCGCATGTGGGCCAGATGCAGCCTTTTCACCAATAACATTTGCCAAGTTAACTGGCAAAAACTGCACAACCTCAGCCTGTTGTGTCATCGTATTGATAAATTTACTATACGAAATCCAAACAGATTGATAGACACCAGCTTTATACTGATCTACAACATTATTGGCCAAACTATCAAGTTGTGAAACTGGATAATCAGCAACCAAATTCACCTTACTGCGCAACGCAATACCGCCAGCTTTCCGCCCTACCGTAATTGCGTCTACATCCTTGCCTTTGCTCCACCGTGAGGTAGATCGATACAAGTTTGTGATTAATGATCCTGCTAACCCACGATCAGGTGCAACAATAATGATCAATTGCTTTTGCGATTCATTAGGCTTCAGCAATGGATTTTCAACATCGGATGCAGGGAGTGTGCGCAACGTATCAACCAACTCGCTCGAATACGGTCGGCTGAGCATCGCTTCAGTTTGGGCTTTGCGCATTCGCACAGCCGATATCATTTGCAAAGCCTTAGTAACCTTGCCAATGTTTTGAGCTGAGCGAATGCGCTTCTTGATTTCGCGTAATGATGCCATTACATTAACTGTAAAGTTTCTTCACATCTTCTGCCGTTGCCGTTAAAATGGCCTCAACATCGGGTGAAATAATCTTTTTAGTGCGGATGGTCTCAAGCGGATTTGCCTTTACAGTCCGCAATTGGTTAATAAAACTATCAGCAAAATCTGCCAATTTATCCAACGCGATCGTATCCATATAACCCTTTTGCCCCAACCAAATCTGTGCCACCTGCTCTTCAAGCGACAGCGGTGCGTACTGAGGTTGACGCAAAAGCGTGGTCATTGCCTTACCACGATCTAAACGTCGTCGCGTATCCACATCAAGTGAATCTGCGCCAAATTGTGCAAACGCGGCCAATTCACGATACTGTGCAAGGTCAAGCTTCAATTTACCTGCAACTTGCTTCATCGCTTTTGTTTGGGCATCGCCACCTACGCGGGATACCGACAAACCAACCGAAATTGCTGGGCGATTACCTGCGTTAAATTGGTCAGGATCAAGGAAGATCTGACCGTCCGTAATCGAAATCACGTTCGTTGGAATGTATGCCGAGATATCGTTAGCTTGTGTTTCAATGACGGGTAACGCAGTTAGTGAACCACCACCTAACGAATCCTTCATGCGTGCTGCACGTTCAAGCAAACGGCTGTGTAAATAGAAAATATCACCTGGATACGCTTCACGACCTGATGGGCGGCGTAACAATAGTGACAATTGACGATATGCCCAAGCATGCTTGGTTAAGTCATCATAAATAATCAACACATCTTCGCCACGATCCATGAAATATTCGCCCAATGCACACGCGGTGAATGGCGCAAGATATTGCAAACTGGCAGTATCCGATGCGGTTGCCGTGACTACAATCGAAGAAGCCATTGCACCAGTTTCCGTCAACTTACTGACCACCTGCGCAATCTTCGAAGCCTTCTGACCAATGGCAACATAGATACTGATAACCCGTTTCTCACCGCTTAATAATTTCTGATTAAGGTTGTGTTGGTTAATCATCGCATCAACAGCCAAGGCTGTCTTGCCAGTACCACGGTCACCAATAATCAATTCGCGTTGCCCACGACCCACCGGAACTAAAGCGTCAATAACTTTAATCCCTGTTTGCAATGGGGTGCGGACGTCTTGACGCTTAATAACCCCAGGAGCAATCTTTTCAACCAACATGCTCTGAGTATCGGCATCTTTAACAATGGGCATACCATTGTCAATCGGTGTCAGCAACGCATTTGTCACACGGCCAATTAGTTGGGGAGAACATGTCACCGACAAAATCTGACCGGTCGCCTCAACAGTATTACCCGTTTGAATGTGAGTAATTTCGCCAAGTGCGACAATGTCAACTTGGCCTTCTTTGAGGTTAAACACTACACCCGGAACATTACCGGGCAACATAATAATTTCACCCATCTTGGCATCAGACAGGCCGTTAGCGACAATAACACCATCGCCAGCTACCGTGATCTTGCCCGTGCTCTTAAACTGGGGCTGATCCGAAGCCTGTTTGATCTGCGCCAAGATGTCTTGAGTGATCTGATCAATATTAAGCATAGATCTTCTTTAACTTGCTCTGCACAGACATATCTAAGACTCTGTCGCCATGAACAATCTTGAGACCGCCAATCAGCTCTGGATTGACTTTAAATTGAATTTCGCCCGAATGCTCTAAGTCAGCCACTGAGCTTATAATTGACTGCTTATCCGCCTCAGACAATACGATAGGGGATTCGACGATTAATTCTGGTAGCTTTGCCCCAAGTTGCTTTTGCAACAAGGCCACTATCTCTGGAAGCAAATTTCGCTTACCAGCATTATCCAGATATTGCAAAAAACCAGAGACTATGGATGCACTTTCAGTGTTTCCGCTCATGACTTACTCTGCTTGAGGGTTTCCAAGCTCGCCTTGATCTGCTCTTGTTGCCATTGTGGGTCTGATGACTTTTCAGCCAACAATTGTTGAACAATAGACTGAGCAAGTGATTTAGCGTGCTTAGAAACTTCGACTTCAGCATTCAATTTCTCTTGCTCAATACGCTTTTGAGCAACTGCAATCTCTGCGTTAGCAGAATCTTTTGCCTTAGCAACAAGCTCAGCTTTAGTAGCAGCCGCAGCATCCTTGGCTTCCACCATCATTTTTTGAACTTCTTCGGCTGCTTTCTTATGAGCTGCTTTTTGTTCTTGCTCGAAAGCTTGCAACCGATGTTCAATTTCTGATTTATCGGCTAAAGTTTTGTTGACCGCAGCTGTGCGTTCATCTAATGCAGTTCTGATTTGTGAGAACAAAAATTTATTCAGAACGTAATAGAGAATGCCAAAGCTGATAGCTTGAGCGATCAACAAAACGGGGTTAATACCTAACGATTCCAACATGATTTACATGGGTATAGCTAAATTTAGCTAATGATCAAAGAAATGACCAAGGCATAGATAGCAACGGCTTCAGTAAACGCCATACCCAAGATCATGATTGTTCGAATCTGACCAGTCACTTCTGGGTTCCGACCTACTGCCTCTACTGCCTTGCCACCAATGATGCCCAGACCAATGCCGGGGCCGATAGCGCCAATTCCGATAGCCAATGCTTTTGCAAGTTGTGTAAGATCCATGGTTTTATACTCTTAATTAATATATTTGAAAGTTGTTTAAATTACGGTTATTTCTCAATGATGAGATTCACTATTTTCAGTCTTGTAAAACAGACTCAAAAAGCTCAAAGTTAACATAGCGAATACAAATGCTTGAATAAAACCTACAAAGAATTCAAGCATAAGGAAAGGTGTCACAATAAATCCACCAATCACGCCATAAAGAAGTAGACTTTTGCCAGTAATAATCACTAAAATGCTAGCCATTGCAGTTAGTAGCACTTCACCAGCAAACACGTTACCAAACAAACGAAAGCCGAACGACAAAACCTTTGAAAATTCAGAAACAATTTCAAGTGGGTTCTTGAAGTGAGCTAAATGATGACTCAAGCCTGCTGACTTAATACCCATAACATGAATGAAAACCATTACGATAATGGCTAACGCGAATGTCGTATTCAGGTCAGCATTTGCACCACGAAACAATGGAACAAAAACTGGTTCACCAGAATGGTCATCTTTGGCAGGAGCAGCATGAGCATCTTTTGCAGCAGGAGCAGCATGTGAATCTGAAGATGCAGCAACATGGGTTTCATAAAAACCTAAGGAACCTACACCCGGCAATACACCAAGCCAATTCGAGGTGATGATAAACAAAAACAAAGTCGCTAGCAATGGCACAAATTTAGATCCAGCTTTGCCCATGACTTCAGTGGCCATGCCTTCAAACATCTCATAAATCATTTCAAACACATGTTGGATACCAGAGGGTATGCGCTTGAAATTCCCGCCGACCACAATTGCCAAAACAATCAATAATAGTGTGGCAATCCAAGAAGAGAGAATTGAATTTGTGACCGGAAAAGGGCCGAGGTTAAACAGTAATTCAGGCTTCAGAGAAATATGCATCTTAGCAATTATACCTTCTTAAAATTTTTTGACTCACGTGGCTCTAATCAAAATTACTTAACAAACTTGTCTGTCTGTAATTCAGATGATTGAGCTTCATTAACATTTTTTAACTTCCACTCGCTATATGCTTCTTGCGACTTTACATCAGCATCAAGCCCTATGCGGTAGACAATAAACACAATTAAAAGCGAGCTAGCAACAGCAAGCAAAACAGTAAAAACAGGACGCGTATTAAAACCAGCGTCTAGCAACATTCCTAAATAAACTAAGCCACCAGTTAAGAATACAACGATCAAAGCAACCCGAAAAAACATCGGGCCAACAATACGTGCCGGCAAAATTTCTGCCATACCGACTTTTGCGGGTTGTTTCTTGTTATTCATTCGACACAATTATAGCTTGACGATTCCCTATATTACAGGACAATCATCAGTGAATAAATATGACTTAGCTCAAAAATGAGCGTGCAGCTTCAAGTGCAAGGTTCCAAAATGGTGTAGCAACAACTGTTAATAAAACCAATGCAACTGAAGATACGCCAACAACCCATGTGGTATTTGATCCAATTTTAATAGCTGGGGCAGATTGGTCGCCTTTATCTGAGTACATTGCACGGGTAACGCCCAAATAATAGTATACAGAAATTAAGACATTAATAATACCAACAATCATTAACATGATCAAATTGGCATTCATAGCAGCCCTAAACACAAATAATTTACCAATAAAACCAATTAAGGGAGGCGCGCCTGTTAAACTCAACATACACCCTACCATCGCCAAAGCCAGATAGGGTGATCGGCGAGACATTCCAGCAAAATCCGTAATATTCTCAGAGCCAAGATGTACCGACACAGCACCTACAATTGCAAAAGCTGCAATATTACAAATCATGTAAGTGCCAACGTAAAAAATAATAGAAGCTAATGCATCGGCACGATCAGCAGACCAGCCAAAAGCTGTGGCACCCATTAGCATATATCCAGCTTGGGCAATACTAGAATAAGCCAACATGCGTTTGATATTGGTCTGTGTTACAGCTAACAAATTGCCTAAAAACATGGTCAAAATAGCAATCGGCTGCATCATTACAACCCAAATATTAGAAACAGGCGATAAACCGGGTGGAAAAGCGTAATAAATAAAACGCATCATTACTGCAAAACCGGCTGCTTTTGATGCTGTGCTCAAGAACCCAGAAACGGGTGTTGGTGCGCCTTCATAAACATCAGGTGACCAAAAATGAAATGGAACAGCCGATGTTTTAAACATAAAACCGACCATTACAAATAACAAGCCAAAAGATGCTAATGTAAATGTATCAGGGTATTGAGACACTAATGCAATTGTTGATGGCGACTGTTGTTGAAATACAATGCTAAGTGGGGGGTAACCTGTCATACCACCACTAGCACCATAGAGCAAGCTCAATCCAAACAACATTACAGTTGAAGCAACAGCCCCAAATACAAAATACTTCATACCAGCTTCAGCGCTACGTGGGGTATCGCGCATAAAACCTGCAAGCAAATATAGCGAAATTGAGGCAGCTTCGGTCGCTAGATATAACATAATAATATCAACTGAAGCAGCCATCACACACATTGACATTGTTGCCAAAATCAACAGTGCATAAAATTCGCCACCAGCGCGTGCAATTTTAAAATCACCTGCAATTAAAGCCGTAATTGCCCCAGCAACAATAAAAATAGTGCGAAAGACAAAGGTATATAAGTCATTACGAATCAAAGCCCCTAGAACAGTAGGAGTGATTTGACCCGCTTGTGGCATGGTTATTAAAGAGATAATTAACACGCCGACCATACCAATGGCAGTAAGCAAACCAAGAGTCCGCCGTTTTATACCACCAGTAATCAAATCGGCAGCTAATATCACAAGTGCCCATATCACCAATGCTAATTCTGGCAATACTGCCAAGAGTTCTAAAGGGTTAAACTGTGTTAGAGTCATTGTTCAAAATTACAGAACACAAAGCAAGATACAAATACTATCTTGCTCTAGGATCTAAAATTAACCACCGATTGACTTTACCATCGCCTGTACGCCAATTTCGATAATATTCATTACACTATTTGGGAGAATACCAACCCCAATACACACGATACACGGCAAAATAATGGCAACTTTCTCGATGCCGGTTAATGGCGGCAACTGTTGCCAATCTGGTGTGATTGCATCCGTAAAAAACATCTGTCGCCCGATACGTAGTGTCCATGTAGCCGTAATCAAAATCGTTAAAACGCCTACAATTGCAATAACAGCCAACCACCAGTTTAGCTGTCCTGCAAACATCAGGCTATTCGTTTGAGACGCAGACCAAAGTCCCATAAAAATCTGCATTTCAGCAGGAAAACCTGAAAAGCCGGGCATCCCCATTGCTGTTAATGAACCAATCACAAAACCAACTGCGGCTAATGGCATTACTTTAACCAAACCATTAAGCTTGCTAAAGTCACGTTCATGTGATCGCTCATAAATAATACCTACCAATGAGAACATCAACCCTGTCATCACCCCACCAGCAAATAATTCAATACCTGCACCATTTAAACCATATACATTCAAAGCACAAATGCCAAGTAAAACCAAACCAAGGTGGGCGACTGAAGCAAAGCCGATGATATATTTCAAATCCTTCTGCCGGAAAGCAACTGATCCAGCGTAGATCACATTAGCAAGGCATAGAAATGCAACAACAGGCAACCAATATTTTGCACCTTCAGGCATAATTTGTACGCCAAACCGAAGAGCAGCATAGGCCCCAGTTGCTTTTAATACACCACCATGCAACATAGAAACTGCGGTTGGGGCTGAAGCATAGCCATCGGGTGACCAGTTGTGTAAAGGCCAGATCGAAGCCAGTACCCCGAACCCTATAAAGACAGGTAAAAACCAAGTGCGTTGCAGGGCAACAGTATCTTTGAGTGCTGCAACACCACGCTGCATATCATCAAAACTAAAGCTGCGACCTGATGCGTAGTAAATAACCAATAAGCCTAAAATTGACGCTAGCGATCCTAAAAACAAATAAATCGTCAATTTCATTGCTGCATATTCACGCGGACCACTCCCCCAACCAGCCACAAGCACATAAACTGGGAAAAGCACCAATTCGTAAAAAATAAGAAACAAGAATAAATCAAGCGACATAAAGGCACCAAACACACCAGCCGCTAACATAAGCAAAAACGCAAAAAACTCACGTGCGCGATCCGTCAAATTCCATGTGACTAATACTGCACAAAACAAAACGATGCCGTTTAGTAATAAAAGTGGGGCGCTAAAGCCATCTACCGCCACATAATAACTAACACCCAAAGAAGGAATCCACGATGCCTTTTCAGCAAATTGGAACCCACCTTGATCACGGTTATACGCGAACACGACCAGTAACGACAACAACATCGACACCATTGCTGAAGCTGCAGCGACCGTTTTGATTGCATCATTACGATCTTTAGGAATAAAAAGAATAATCACGGCACCAATAACTGGCGCAAGCATGATAAGGCTAAGAATTGGAAAAATCATGTTATGTTGATTCGTTTGCTAATTAGTAGATTGGTCAAAATTTTGAACCAATCTACCGATTAACCAAACAGCTTAGATACCCCTAAATTAATCAAGTTCATTACTAATGCTGGTGCGATGCCTAAAATGAGCATTGCAAGCATCAAAGGCGCTACTGCAATTACTTCCGTCCAATTCATATCGCTTAATGGGTGATGTGCCCATTCATGCCCTAGCGGGCCATGAAGAACTTTTTGCAAAGCCTTCAAAATATAAATACCCGTTACGAGTAAACCAATGAGAGACAATGCGGTTAAACCTGTGAACGCAGCCCAACCCGAACGAATCAGTAAAAATTCGCTCACAAATCCAGCTAGGCCCGGTAAACCAAGTGAACCCATCGCACAGAAAATTAACACAGCTCCATAACGAGGCATTATGTTCCATAAACCACCGAGTTTAGTTAAATCACGTGTATGAGCGCGTTCATAAACAATCCCAACCATCGCAAACATTGCTGCGGATGAAAGACCATGTGTAATCATCTGAAACATAGCGCCACTTGCCCCAAGAACGGGGGTTAAGGTATCTTTTACAGCATGTGGGTCAGCACCTGCAAACACAGCAATATCATGCAATTTTGATGTCGCATGTGGGTCAACGGCAGTTGCAAACGCGCTTGCAGTCACGGCAATTCCAAGAGCCACCCAACCCATATGATTTACAGAGGAATAGGCAACTAATTTCTTAAAGTCATTTTGACCCCAAGCGGCAAAAGCGCCCAATACAATACTTAGCATCGCTAAAATTGCTAAAATGGAAGAATACTGCCCAGCAGTTTCAGGAAAGAGTGGGATGACTAATCGTAAGAAACCATAACCACCTAACTTAAGTAAGATCCCAGCGAGCATCATTGAGCCACCTGTAGGTGCCTCGGTATGTGCATCTGGCAACCACGTATGTAAAGGCCATACAGGAACTTTAAGCGCAAAAGCCAAAGTAAACGTCCAAAACGCAATCCCTTTCCATACAGATGGGTCTGCAAACAAAATATTTACTTGATTATTGCCTGTAAATGGCCGTCCTGCCGCCGACAACAAATACGTAAGATCAAAACTTTTTGAAGCCAAGCCCAATACTTGAATTGCTAACAACATGCCTAAGCTTGCCGCAATCGTATAAAGCATAAATTTAAAGGAAGCATATTTTCGATTTGCTCCGCCCCATACGCTAATTAGAAAATACATGGGGACTAGGCTCAACTCATAAAACATGAAGAAGACAATCAAATCGAGTGAAACAAATACACCAAGCGTTGCTGTTTCAAGCAAAAAGAACAATGCAAAAAAAGCTCGTACACTCTTATCGACCGTAAACGACATTAGCATAGCCAAAGGCGTAAGAAAACAAGTAAGTGCCACCAAAGGCAAACTAATACCATCTACGCCAACCTGATAGACAGAATTAATTTGCGGAAACCAAACTGCCTTTTCAACAAATTGAAATCCGCTCTGTTTCATGTCATAACTAGCCCAAGCAATGATTGAAAGCGCTAGCGGCAACAAACTAAACAGCACAGATCCCCAGCGAATCGTATTCTTAGAACGCTCTGGAGTAAGAAGGACCAGCACCATGCCGATAAGTGGCAGAAAGGTGAGGATGGAAAGAATGTTAGGAATCATTGCTTACTTTACAAGAAGTTGAATATCACATAGATAAACAAGCTCTTGATTTTATTGAAATACCAAGAAGAACACCATCATAACAACTGCTGCAATTAACGCCGAAAGTAAATAATTTTGAACCTGACCCGTTTGTAATTCTCGCCCTTCTTGTCCAACACGGCGGAAAACATTACCAACCAAGTTAGATATGCCAGTGACAATATTTTTATCAAACCATCGAAATACCTCAGCGATGTCGCTCAAAATGGCATAGGCAGCATGCAAGAAGACATCAATAAATCCTTTGTCAACGTTATTCGAATAATGATCTGCAAATCGTTGCAAACGGTTAATAATTAACTTGCGATACAACTCATCGAAATACAACCGATTATTAAGTGCTGTAAATATTGCACCAAGGTTCTCAACAGGGTCTGTCTCACCAGCTTTCAAAGGCTTCAAACCATAAAACCATAATCCAAGTAACCCACCCAACAAGAAGATACAAACAGAAAATACAACAGGAACTGAGTTGAACGGGAGGGTCGCCTCAGCGACAGGTAACATTCCCCCAACAAAGTGCCCGAGCCAATGGTCAATACCAAAACCGCTAGCAATTGCGCCAAACTTAATATAGGCAAATTCAAAATCCTTTGGGATATTCATATACCCAACCGTCAGCGCAAAGAAAGCTAGCACGATTAAGGGGAAAGTCATCGCAGCAGGATTTTCTGTAGCATGAGCAGCCGCCTCACTCCGTGGCTCGCCTGCAAAGGTCATGAATATTTGACGTGCAGTGTAAAACGCAGTTAACACTGCGGCAACACATAACGTCCAAAACACAACTGTCGAAAGGGGGCTACCATGCGTCATTCCATGATAAGCATGTCCTAAGATTTCGTCTTTGCTCCAGAAACCAGCTGTAATAAACGGCGCGCCCATTAAGGCTAAACCACCAATTGTGAACGTAATAAAAGTAATAGGCATTCGGCTCCACAATCCGCCCATATTACGCATATCTTGTGGATCAAATTCAGCCTTGCCGTGATTATCGGCAGCGTGATCATCATGACCATGACCTGCATCGTGCGAATCATGTGAAGAAGCATGATCATCATGACCATGAGCATGTAAATGATGGTGACCATGCTCGACCCCATGAATCACCGAGCCAGATCCCAAGAATAAAAGGGCCTTAAAAAAGGCATGTGTAAGCAAGTGAAATGCAGCAGCCACATAACCACCAATACCAATCGCGGCGACCATAAATCCCAACTGGCTAATCGTTGAATATGCCAACACGCGCTTAATATCATACTGTCCTACCGCAATCAATGCGCCAAGTAGTGCTGTGATTGCGCCAATCCACCCGATGATTGTAAAAGCTGTTGTATCACCCACATGAGCAGCACTCTCATACAATGGGAAGAAACGCAAAGCCATAAAAATACCTGCGCTAACCATTGTGGCGGCGTGAATCATGGCTGAAACTGGTGTGGGGCCTTCCATTGCATCAGGTAACCATACATGCAAGGGGAATTGCGCGCTTTTACCAACTGTGCCACCAAAAATGAACAAACCAATTAATGCCGCCGCTGTCATCCCCGGAATAATGGCTGGTGTTGCGGCTAAATGATGCAACACTTCTTCATTCCGCATGGTGTCATAAAAATTCAACGTTCCTGTTTGGCTATAGAGATACACCATCCCCATAATCAAAAGCATATCGCCAACACGGGTTGTCATGAACGCTTTTACAGCAGCTTTATAAGCAGATGGTTTAAAGTAAAAGAACCCAATAAGCGAATATGAACAAAAACCCATCAATTCCCAAAAAATGAAGAGAGAAAGCAGGTTATCTGATACAACCAGTCCCATCATTGAACCTGCAAATAGGCTTAGGTAAGCCATAAAGCGCGTATAACGAGGGTCGTTCCCCATATACGAAGTGCTGTAAATGAAAATCAATGTGGCCGCTAGCGGCACCATAAACAGGAAGAGGGCACTTAAGGGATCAACCGCAACACCGACATTAAAAGTAGTATCGCCTGTGGGTAACCACGCAAATTGGCTACGCAACGGAGCTTCCCCTAGTTTATGGTCTCCTGCCACATTAAAAAAAACAATAAATGAGAATATAGTCGTAAGCAGCATGCCACCAACGGCTATCATCGTGGTCAAGCTACGGCGCTTATTCGTAAACAACGCAATCAACATAAATGCGATGATTGGTGGAAATGGCGCTAGCCAAGTGAGGGTTAGTAAAAACTCTTTCGACATTGGAACAGTCGTGATTTGATAATCAGTAATTCAGAATTCGTGATTCGTAACTACTGATCAACAATTCTATAGCTTCATTAAATCTAGTTTTTCTGGGTCAATGCTATTCATATTACGGTAAACCGAAATAATAAGCGCCAAACCAACAGCAGCCTCAGCAGCCGCCACAATAAATACAAATGCGGCAAAAGCTAACCCTGCTGGACTCTCAGGTGTAAGATAACGCCAAAATGCCAATAAATTAATATTCACAGCATTCAACATGAGTTCTACACCCATCAAAACTGCAATTGCATTTGTCCGAGCTAATGCACCATACAGGCCGATGCAAAACATTGCAGCCGCGACGATCAAGTACCAATAAAGAGGAATTCCGTTCAGCATAATATGACTTTAACAGTCGAGTGACTTTACGTCACCCAACCATTTAATTTCAATGATGAGAATCATGTGCGACTACAACATCTGGGATTTTTGCCCCAACCGATTGTCTTGCAGCTTCTGCTGCTTCTTCGGCAGCCATGCGTGCCCGCTCAGCTAAAATCTCACGTGGTTTTCGTTCACGTGCAACCCAAATTGCGCCGATCATACCAATCAACAATAAAACACCCGATAACAACAAAGCAATTCCATATTGATTAAGGTCAGCCAAGGCACGGCCAAAATCTAAAATTGACGAATCTGGCACAGATCGAAGCACGCCGGGCTTACCTGGAATCTCAGCAAATTGCCACTCTACACCACCAAATGTACGATCTGGTCGAATAGGCAATGAAAAGCTAATTGGG
Source organism: Thermoflexus hugenholtzii JAD2 (assembly GCA_945877855.1). Taxonomy (GTDB): domain Bacteria; phylum Chloroflexota; class Anaerolineae; order J036; family Brachytrichaceae; genus AQU-03. The sequence goes on from CAMDWA010000014.1 coordinate 32,425, forward strand.
CTAAACATTGCAACCATTGCAATAAATAAAACCACCGCGATAAATAAAGCAGCCTGCCATTGTGAATTTCTTGGAACCATGCCGCGAACTGTGCGAGTTAACATGGTAGCAAAAATAAACAAAATTGAAATAGCACCAATGTAAACTAAAAACTGCGCTGCCGCAAAAAAACCAGCCTCTAACAACACATAAAAACCCGACACAGCAAAAAATGAAGCGATCAAATAAAGGGCTGCGTGAAACAAATTTCGTGTTGTAACCACTAAAAATGCGGCTCCCAGCCCGACAATTGTCAAGAGGATAAAAACGATCTGAGCTACTGTCATGTTTATTGATTAGATGATTTGGTTGATCAAGTAATTGATATCTATTAATCGATCAACCCATCATCGCTTTAATGTACTGATGCCGCAATTTGTTGATTTGTCTCACGACGTTGAAGCAATATCGCTGCCTCTGCCATTCGATCCTTACGTACTCGTCGAGTCACAATTGCCAAAGCAATCATTAACAACGCAAAGCTTGATGCCCCCATAATTAATGCCTGTGCCAGTGGTTGAATCAAAATACCACCATTGGCTTTAAACAAAGCTGGGTCAGACACAAAAACCTTGCCAAGAATCATGACCAAAATCAAATTTACAACCGAAAGCGGCACAAAAAACTTCCAGTTCATATTAAGCAATTGGTCAATACGCACGCGAGGCAATGTACCACGCAACCACATTAATACCAAGAATACCCCAAAGGCCTTCAATACTAACCAAAGATAAGGGGGCAAAATGGGGCCAGCATAACCACCAAGAAATAATACTGAGAACATGACTGCCACGCCTAGTGCGTTCATATACTCGCCCATCATGATCAAGCCAAATTTCATACCGCTGTATTCAACGTGAAAACCTGCAACAATTTCAGATTCAGCTTCAAGCAAGTCAAACGGTGAACGACCAGTTTCGGCAATACCGCTAATAAGAAAAGCCAAGCCACTTAATGGCAAAATGACGATAAAGGGCAAACCCCAGCTTCCGTTCCATCCAGCTTGACGTTCAATAATGTCAACAAGGCTCATCGAGCCAGTCAACATAATCACGGGCAACATGTTGAGCAACATTGGCACTTCATAACCAACCAATTGTGCTACAGTGCGGAAAGCACCCAACAAAGAATATTTGTTATTGCTACCCCAGCCGGCCATCAAAATCGCAATCGTGCTAGCAGAACCAATTGCGATAATGTAAAACGCGCCAATATTAAGATTTGTGCCAACAACACCGGGTGCAAAGGGCACAACAGTAAAAGTGAGCGTAGCAAACACCGCAACAATGATTGGAGCCAAGTGATACACCCAGAAATCGGCTTCAGCAGGCGTTGTGTCTTCTTTGGTAAAAAGCTTAACAGCATCAGCGATAGGCTGCAAAATACCGTAAGGGCCTGCTTGATTAGGCCCAACGCGGTCTTGAATACGCGCTACAATTTTGCGTTCAGCATAAGTTAACCCGGCAAAACCACCTGATGCAACTGCAAAAACAGCGATAGCGGCAATAACCATGATCAAAATATCAGCGGCAATCCCTTGCCCTAATGCGCCATAAATCCCAGCGGCAATCCCATCGCCAAGGTTCTTAACGAGATTGTTGATGATGTCCATAATTTCTAGGCTAAAAAATCCTTAAAAAACCAAACGACCTTCTAAGGATCTTAAAGATCTATTCCCAGTTAAGGGCCCCTTTCTTAATAGCATAACCCAAAGATGCAAGCAATGTCAACACAAATAATGACACGACAATCACGCCCCACAAATTAACACTGTTATAGGCTACAGCAAATGGAAATAACAACACCCCACCAACATCAAACAGCACAAAAATAAGGGCAAAGAGATAATATTGTGCGCGAAATTGAACCCATGTATCACCTACAGTTTCCATACCGCACTCGTAAGTTTCACGTTTGGATTTGTTAGGGGTTTGAGGCGCAATAAGGTAGTTGAGAATAGGCACAACACCAATTAACGCACACGCGACAACCAAGGTAACACCGATAAATGCATAATCTGTTCTCATAGCTTTGAGCGGCGAAATTATAAACGCTAATCTGTCATTAACCTTACGCGATATGTCATCGGGGTTCTATGACAAGTGTCAGGAGCATTGTCACCCCCCAGAAATAACGCAAAATCACTATTTTGCTGATAAAAGAGTTTCATTTTTAGGTGTATCAATTATTTAAAACATAATTTGGTCTAATGAGCGCACTAAAATTGGCTTGGGCACAACACGCAATACAGAACGTAAATCCTTAAATCCACTAGCAGTCATTTGTAACACAACCTCGTCATCGGGTCGGATGGCCCCTAATTGTCGCGCCTTCAGCAAACCAACATAAGCGGCAGCACATGACGGCTCACAAAATACAGACGTTTCACGTGCCATAGTCACAACTGCCTCAAGCATTTCTTCATCGGTGGCTTCGACAAAAATACCACCTGTATCACGGATTGCCCGCAAAGCCGCGACCCCATCTTCAGGCACATCAACACTAATGCCGCTAGCAATCGTTGTCGAAGGGATTTCATGACACACCTCACCACCTGATTGCCAAGCACGATAAAGTGATGGGGCCAAATGAGCCGTTACCCCAATAAATTTTGGCATTTTCTCGATCCAGCCTAATGCGAATAAATCACAAAAACCCTTGTAAATGCCGCTAACAATATTGCCATCGCCAACAGGAACAACGATAACGTCAGGCGCACGAAATGGCTTTTTATCACCTTCGCCCAATTGTTCCGCAATTTCAAATCCGGCTGTTTTTTTACCTTCACGAGTGTAAGGGTTGCGGCCCGTATTGCGATTGTGCCAACCAAATTGAGCCGCAGCCTGTTGAGCTAAATGCACCGCCTGAGTATAACTCCCTTGCACCGAGTAAACCTTAGCCCCATGAATAAGCGTCTGGGCTAATTTACCCTCTGGGGTGCCTTCTGGGCAAAAAATCACAGCTTTCACCGTCATGCCACTACACATTGTTGCAAGTGCTGAGGCAGCATTGCCAGTACTAGCACAACAAATGGTCTCTATATTCTTAGTTAGCGCATAAGCTACCACCATCGCGCTTGCACGATCTTTAAATGAAGCACTTGGTAAGCGCGTGTCATCTTTTAGCCAAATTTTGCGTGTTGCTGTGCCAGTTTCAAGATTGCTTGCTCGGTAAAGTGGGGACCAACCAATGGTCGAAAGCGGTGTTGGCACTTGCATCACAAAATCAGGTGGAATTAACGGCAACAAAGGGGCATAATGCCAAATTGATCGATTCTTATCTGCCACAATTTGTTGTGGGTCAACCTCACGTTTGATTGCTTCATAATCATAAGTGGCATCTAAATTGCTGCCACATTTAGGGCAGTTATAAATATCACCGATATCAAAATGGCTATTACAGCCCAAACAACGAAAACCAGTATGAAAATGCTTCATATGGCTAATTTTAACGTGTCTCCCCTCAAAAAGATGTAATGTCGAAATTACGCTATGACCTTTGGTAGACTAGGAGAACCCACACCACCAAAAATCACAGCGTAATTTCGGCAAAAATTTGTTTTACTTATTTGGTTAGGATATAACTACGGCTTTCAAAGCAGACGGGGTATAGTATGCTATTCACATTAAGTTGAGTCTTGTTAACATAACGGTGTAATTACAGGTATTTTACGCGCTTCTTACAATATTCCAAGACACAACAAGCATTGAAATGTTAATATTTTGGCAAAAGTTTTTAAACCAAGTGTATTGACTCAACACTGAGAGCAACAAAATACTTTTCTTGTTCTTGTTGATAAATTCTCTTTATTTATTGTGTTGAGAAAATAAGTCTATCTTATGAACAGGTCGGAATTTTCTCGATTAGGTATCGTCATAACCCTGTTATGGCTTGCGGTATTTCCTCAACCCTTACAAACAACACACGCAGATGTAACCTTACCCAATGGATTCGTCGTCGAACAACTTGCCAGTGGCTTATCAAATGTAACAGCAATGTCAATAGCCAGTGATGGACGCATCTTTATTGCTTATCAGGCCGGTCAGATTGTCTTAATTTACCCCGGTGAAGGTCCCATTCATATTGGCTCAGTGAATGCCTCGCCGAACTGGGAACGTGGGTTAGATGGATTAGTGCTTGACCCCAATTTTAAGACAAATGGCTATATGTATGTTTCATACACCACCACAACCCCCTATTTGCATCAGCGTATTTCGCGGTTAACAATTATTGGTGACTTTGTGGTGCAGGGAAGCGAACAAATTATTTATGAGTTTGATGAAACTGCGCAAAATTATCACTTGGGCGGCGGCATGGCTTTTGGCGGCGATGGCAAGTTGTATATTGGGGCAGGTGATGCAAATGGTGGCAATCCTCAATCGTTGCAAAACACGTCTGGCAAAATATTGCGCATCAATTCAGATGGCAGTATTCCAACGGATAACCCATTCTATAACCGAACAAACGGCAAATATCGCGCAATCTATGCTTATGGCTTCAGAAACCCATTCACCATTGCAGCGCAGCCCAGCACAAACCGTATTTATGTAAATGATGTTGGGAATAACACTTGGGAAGAAATCAACGAAATTGTGCCCGGCGGCAACTATGGCTGGCCGACCGAAGAGGGTATGTCGGATAAAGGACAATTTATAAACGCCCTTCATACTTATACCCATGGCACGACCAATTCAACGGGTTGCGCTGTTATTGGCGGCACATTTTACAATCCAGAACGCCAAAATTTCCCATCAACTTATCTTGGCAAATATTTCTTTGCCGATTTTTGTCAAGGTTGGATTCGTATAATCAACCCCGACACTGCAAAATCATCTCCCTATAGTGCAGATACATTTGCCACCGGCTTCTTTGGGATGGCTGTAACCAGCTTGTTAACAGGCCCAGACGGCGCACTTTACATGTTAACGCGTGGCGGAACACGCGCCGAGGAAGGGTTTAGTAATCTCGATAAAGGCATCCTATTTCGTATTCGTTACACCAACTACAACGGCCCTAGCATTATTTCGCACCCCAGCAGCAAAAATATATCTGGCGGCAGCACAGCAACATTTCAAGTCGATGTTTCTGGCAACCCACCTTTTACCTATCAGTGGCAACGAAATGGTGTAGATATTCATGGCGCAAATTCAAACACCTATACAACGCCCTATGTCAATATTGAAGAGAATGGGGCGCGTTACCGCGTCATCGTAAGCAATAATTTTGCCAGTGTCACCAGCGAAGAAGCGGTTCTTACTGTCATAGCCAATAAATCGCCTGAATCTTATATTTATTTACCATTACCCAACCAATTTGTAAAGCCGGGCGATGTTATTCAATTTAGTGGGCATGGTATCGACCCCGAATCAGGCGAACTTTCTGCCGATAATTTAATTTGGTCAGTCCGCATGATTCATGCCGATCATACTCACCCAGTTATGTTACCCGTGCGTGGTTTAAAAGAGGGGACATTTACAATCCCAACCGATTCACATTTGCCTGAAGATATTTTTTATCGGGTTTATCTGACCAGCAGCGATGGTGCATTTAGCAATATTGCAACCCGTGATATCTACCCATTGATATTAGCCGAAACACCGCCCGCAACTGACCCCACACAAACCCCGACCCCAACCGCCAATGAAGGCGAAGGCGATGCAACCATCACGCCAACGCCCGATCTATCACCGGCCCCAACCGCCACGCTAACGCCAACCTCAACCCCACAACCTATACAATCTACAGATATCTACTTGCCCTTTTTACGAATGAGAAAATAAATAGATGACTTCTTTACGTACAACTCAATTTAGCAATGGTTTTCGTGCCTTTCGTGTCCGCAACTATCGATTATTTTGGATCGGTCAATTAATTTCATTTTGTGGCACATGGATGCAAACAACCGCGCAAGCATGGGTTGTATATGACATTACCAAGTCACCATTTTCGCTGGGTTTGGTTAGCACCCTACAGTTTTTACCCATTATGTTATTAACCCTGTTTGGCGGGGTGATTGCCGATCGGGTTCCCAAGCGCAAAGTCATCATCGTCACCCAAACCTTAGCGCTTATTCAAGCTGCAATTTTTGGGTTATTGGTGGCAACGGGTTGGGTGCAAATTTGGCATGTGTATATTCTGGCCGCCATTCAAGGCATGATCAATGCCATCGATAACCCAGTCCGCCAATCATTTGCCGCCGAATTGGTCAGCAACGCCGACCGACCTAGCGCCATTGCGCTCAATTCGGTATTATTTAACACAGCGCGGGTGCTAGGGCCAGCTATTGCGGGGATCTTAATCGCATCAGTTGGCGCAGCAATAGCCCTATTTTTAAACGCCGCGAGCTTTCTTGCTGTTATTTCGGCAGTATTGCTTATGAACCCTGCCGAATTTATTGTAAAACAAATAACTCGCCGCAATGAAGCCCCGATTGAGCAGCTTATTGAAGGACTAAAATATGCACGCAACACCCCAGTTATTTTGGTGCCGCTCATCATCATCGCCGCAGTTGGCACTTTTGGCTACAACTTTAGCGTGGTGTTACCCCTCGTTGGCGGGTTTGTTTTACATACCGATGCCGCAGGGTTCGGGGCTTTGTCTTCAGCCTTTGGCGCTGGTTCACTCATCGGCGCATTACTCAATACACTCAACGGCAAAGGGTCGGTACGCCGCTTAATGTTTGGCTCAATTGGCTTCAGCCTATTGTTGGCAGTACTGCCATTTAGCACAGACCTGCGTTTATCAATGGGGCTACTCGTATTACAAGGCTTGTGCGGAGTGACATTTACCACCGCCGCCAGCACACTCATTCAAACCACCGTGCCCGATCAATTGCGTGGGCGCATTACCAGTCTTTATTTTCTATTATTTGCCGGCAGCACACCTATTGGCGCACTCGTCATCGGCAGTTTATCTGACCTTTTAAACGTGCCCGATGCCTTATTAATTTGTGGCATCTTATGTTTAGTTGGCATCGCCATCAGCGCCATTTATCGCCAACGCACCCTGCATTCATCTGTTGCGCCCTAACAACAGCCAATTTTGCTTGTAACAATACCCTTTAAATTCACAATTTCGGTAGATAATGTTGCCATGTCAGCAAAAACAGCCGTTATTACCGGTGCAGGCAGTGGCGTAGGCCAAGCCTTAGCCGTCCTCATGACCCAAGAAGGGTGGAATGTCGTTATATTAGGTCGTCGCGCCTCAGCATTGCAAGAAACCGTCAGCTTAGTTGCACAGGCTTGTAGCAATATAACCCCGCCCGTTTGCCTGCCTATCCCTTGTGATATTGGTGACGAAGCTCAAGTACAAACAATGGCACAACACGTACTTGCCACATTTAGCAGCGTCGATGCCGTCATCAACTCAGCCGGCACCAACACCCCCAAACGCAGCCTTGCCGAAATTAGCCAAGACGATTACAAAATGATGATCAATGCCAATTTGAATGGCGCATATTACTGCACCCAAGCGTTTTTACCCATCATGCGCAAACAAGGGCATGGAACCATCGTTAATATCGGCTCGATTGCGGGCTTACAAGGCAGCGCCTTGGCTGGGGTAGCCTATGTCATGGCAAAATTTGGCACTCGCGGCCTCACCCAAGCCATCAATGCCGAAGAGCGCAAATACGGCATTCGCGCTTGTCATGTTGCTCCGGGTGATATCAATACCCCACTTTTAGAAAAGCGCCCGGCCCCGCCACCGCTTGAATTACGTGGCAAAATGCTCACTGGTGAAGATGTCGCCCGCTGCGCCTTACTCGCCATCAACATGCCCGCAAATGCCGTTATCGAAGAAATTGTGATTCGACCCAGCTAGTTAACTAAATTTAAAATGGAAAATTTAAAATTTAAAAACAGACACAAAACAAGCCCTAAATTTTCCATTTTAAATTCTAAATTCTAAATTTTATGATCAAACTTCCCGGCCTAATTGACCCACATGTGCATTTGCGCGACCCCGGCGGCACCCACAAAGAAGATTGGGATAGCGGAACCGCCGCCGCGCTCGCTGGCGGGTTTACCACAGTATGCGCGATGCCAAATACAACCCCGCCCATTATTGATGCCGCCGCGTTAGAGATGAGCTTAACCGCAGCCGCCCAAAAGGCCCGCTGCGATTATGGCGTGTATGTAGGCGCAACGCTCGAAAATGTCGATAGTGCAACCACGTTGGCGAAACGGGTAGTAGGCAAAAAAATGTATTTGAATGGCACATTTGGCACACTCAAAATGGAGCAATTAGACGCGATTGTGGCGCATTGTGCCAGTTGGCCTGCCGATAAACCGTTATTGGCTCATGCCGAGCAACATACGTGCGGCGCAGCCATTTTGGCGGCCCATTTAGCCGGACGCAGTATTCACATTTGCCACGTTAGCCGCGCCGAAGAAATTTCACTCATTCGCACAGCCAAAGACAAAGGTATCAAAGTCACCTGCGAGGTCGGGCCGCATCACCTATTTTTGTGTCTTGATGATGTGCAGCGTATTGGCACAGGCCGCGCCGAAGTGCGCCCAATGCTGGCGACCGCCAGCGACCGCGATGCCTTACGCGCCAATTTAGAGGTGGTCGATTGTTTTGCCACCGATCACGCCCCACACCTGCTCAGCGAAAAAGACTCACCGGCGCACCCACCGGGCTACCCGGGTCTCGAAACTGCCTTGGCACTCTATCTTGATTTAGTGCATGCAGGCATCATTACCATCGATGATGTCATCGACAAATGTTATACCCAACCGCGCCGTATTTTCAATTTGCCCGAACAACCAAATACATGGGTTGAAGTAGACCCAGATGCCACTTGGGTGGTGCGAGGGGCCGATATGCAAACCCGCGCAAAATGGACCCCCTGGGAAGGCACAACCCTTCGCGGGCGCGTCGAGCGGGTGGTTTTACGTGGTAAGGTGGCTTATGAAGGCGGGCATGTTTTGGCCCAACCCGGCACTGGTAGGTTGATTAGTTGAATGGTTGATTGGTTGATTGATGATTTTGCGACACAGGTCATGAATTAATCAATCAACTAATCAACTAACCAACCATTCAACCATTCAACTAATCAACCATTTAATAGCTATGGCTCAACCCGAAGCACTCTCATCTCTTGTTCACGAACTCGGCGAAATGCTGGGCAACGTTATTTCAGATTTAAGCGGCCCCCACACCCTCGATCAAGTCGAACATATTCGGCGGCTGGCCAAAGCCATTCGCAATGGCGATAGCAAAGCCAGCGACGAGATGCGCAGCCTTGTGCGCATGATGGGCACAGCCGACGCTTATGAAATCGCAATGGCGTTTACAACCTATTTCGAGCTGGTAAATTTAGCCGAAGAAGACTATCGCACCCGTTTACTACGTGAACGCCGTAGCCAACGATCAAGCTATGACCCCAAATTGCCATCGCTGCGCGAAAGTATCGAAGCCGCCATTTACGAGCTAAAACAAGGCGGCGTAACAGCCAACGAAATGCAAGCCATGCTTGATCAACTCGATATTGAATTGGTTTTTACGGCCCACCCCACCGAATCGAAACGCCGAACGGTGCTGACAAAACTACGCCGTATTGGCGATTTGCTGAGCAATCAGAGATTAGGGGGCATCAATGGCGGCTTAAAAGACGATCAATCGGCCCAGATGCAAGCTGAAATACGCCGCCAAATCATGGGGTTGTGGCTCACCGACCGCTCGCGCATGGTACAGCCAGAGGTCGAAGATGAGGCCCGCAAAACCTTATGGTATTTCAACGAGACCATTTTTGAAGTGTTGCCCACCTTACAATTAGATTTAGTAACGGCTTTAGCGAAATATTACCCAAGCGTCACTGCGCCTAAACGTTGGTTGCGTTTTGGCTCGTGGGTGGGTGGTGACCGCGATGGAAACCCCAACGTCACCGCAAGCGTGACCGGGAATGTATTACATTTGCATCGCCGAATCGCGCTTGAGCGCTTCCGCGAAACCTCGCATGAATTATCACGTCAACTCAGCATTTCGCTGCGGCGAGACAGCATTACACCGGCCTTGGGCACCTTGATCGAGCAGGATTTGCAGCGCACCAGCTATGCCAAAAACTCAACCAAGCGCTACCCAAATGAGCCTTATCGTGCAGTAATGGGGGCCTTGGCCGAAGAAATGAAATTGGCCTTTGAGCAAACCTTAAGCCACAACCTCAACACTCAAAACAGCAACAAATCGGGCATACATTCACTCACGGCCCAACAAGTGCGAGACACACTCGATATTGTCATCGATAGCCTGCGTCATGGTCGTGGGCGCGAATTGGTTGAAGACGGTTTGCTCAATTTGCGTCAACAAGTCGAAACCTTTGGCTTACATACCGCCCGACTCGACCTCCGTCAACATTCGGGTCGTCACGAATTGGCTGTCGCCGAGCTATTAAAACAATTGATTGACAATAAAACCTTGACCTTCTCAAGCCCAGAGTTTGACTATACAAAACTGTCTGAGTCAGAGAAAGTCGCTGTTTTAACCTCAGCCCTTAGCCAACCACCTAATCAGCCCATTCACCCATTGCAATCACTCGGCCCACAAACCCGCGATGTCATTGACCCATTATTATTGGCCTGTGTGGCAATGGCGCGTTATGGTAAAGAAATTTTCGGCGCATATGTCATCAGCATGACGAATGATGTTTCAGATGTGCTAGAAGTGCTGTGGTTACATCAACTTTGTGGCGTTCCCACTGATGTTTTACCCATTGCACCGCTCTTTGAAACCTTAGATGACCTAGACAATGCACCCAAAGTTTTGGGGCAAATGTTTGCGCACACACACTACAGCGCCCATTTAGCTACTCACGGCAACCACCAAACCATTATGTTGGGCTATTCAGATAGCAACAAAGACTGTGGTTATTTGGCAGCCAATTGGGCTTTGTTCAAAGCCCAAGAGACCATCGCCAAGGCCTGTGAACAAGCAGGAATGACTTTTACGCTATTTCATGGGCGTGGCGGCACCATTGCTCGTGGGGGTGGCCCAGCCGCCAAAGCCATTTTAGCCCAACCGCGCGGCATGTTACATGGCAGCATTCGCATCACCGAACAAGGCGAAGTGCTATCAACCCGTTACCAAAACCCAGAAATTGCCCATCGGCATCTTGAACAAATTGCTTATGGGGCCTTGTTGGCAATGTGGCAAGCTGGACGCAAAAATATTGAAGGCACAATGGACAACACTGACGGAGAAGATGGCATGTTGTGGCGCGAAACCATGAGCAAAATCGCGGCTGATAGTGTCGGAGCTTATCGCGGCTTGGTTGACCATCCCGACTTTATTGCATTTTGGAAAGCCGTTACCCCCATCGATGAGCTAAGCGGCCTCAAACTTGGGTCACGGCCTTCATTTCGGCGCAATTTGCGTTCATTAGATGACGTGCGAGCCATTCCTTGGGTATTTTCGTGGATGCAAAGCCGTTTCGTATTACCCGGCTGGTATGGCCTCGGCAGTGCATTAACCGCCTTTGTCACCGACAATACCAAACTTAACTTGCTACAAACCATGTATCGTGATTGGGCGTTTTTTCAAACCACCATCGACAATGCCCAACAAAGCCTGAGCAAAACCGACCTCGATATTGCCCGAACCTATTTAGAATTGGTGCAAGATTCAGCACTGCGCGAACAATTTTGGAACATGATTGAGTCTGAATTTAACCGCACCCGCGGGATGATTTTGCGCGTGACAGGACAAAAAGAATTGCTAGACAACGAAAAAGTGTTGGCCGACTCGATCAAGTTACGAAACCCGTATGTTGACCCACTCAACTATATTCAAGTTGAAATGATTCGCCGCCTACGCGCTGGCGATGCCGACACTGAAGGCTTGCGCAATGTCATCGACCTCACCATCAATGGTGTGAGCAGTGGTCTTAAAAACACCGGCTAAACAATTTAAGATGATGAATAAAACCCTACAGCCCGAGCTAATGCCTAATGAGCGCCTACTTTGGAGCGGGCAGCCCCGCCCGGGCTGGCGGCTTAAACCCGGCGATAAAATGCGTTTGCCAGTGTCAGTGTTATTCACCCTGTTTGTAATCTACTGGACATGGCAAGCAACGACATTTACAACTCCGCCCAATTTATGGGTAATGGGCGTGCCGTTCATCTTTTTTGGGCTATATGTCTCGGTCGGGCGATATTGGGTAGAGGCGCAACAACGCAATTACACCAACTACAGCATCACCAATCAACGGGTCATTATCGTATGTGAATGGCCATTTCGCCGCGTCATCAGCATTCCCATCCGCGATATTGATCATGTGTTTATAGATGAAAACACCCACAATATTGGCAGCATTATATTTGGCATGAATGTCAAAAACAGCACCCCATTTTTGCCACAGCGCCCCAAACCCAAACGCTTTGCCCCTAGTTTCGAGGCCATTTCCAATGTAAAACAGGTCTATGCGTTAATTCAAAGCCTACAAAAATAGCACCCTAAGGTGCTATTTCATCGCTAATACAACGGCAAACTAACGCGAATGCGTGTCCCCTGCCCGAGCGTGCTTTCGAGCAAAATATTGCCAAACAATTCCTCCGCCCGTTCATTCATCGATTGCAACCCCAAATGACCGGGGAAATTGCCTGCCGTGTCAAACCCAATACCGTTATCAGTAATGATCAATATAACGCTTTGCTTCTGACATTCAAGACGAATGCTAACCTTGGTCGCTTTGGCATGCTTGATCGTATTATGAAGCGCTTCTTGTGCAATGCGATGCAATGCCATCTTCTGCTCAACATTCAAGCGATTTTCATCACACAAATCCACATCTAAATCAACCTCCATGCGATGCCTTACCCGCATGGCTTCAGCTTGCTTACGCAAAAGAGCGATCATGCCCTCACGCTCAAGCGATTCGGGCCGCAGCTCAAAAATAAGTGAGCGCATCTCGGTTAGCCCCGCTTCGGCCAACTGCAACACATAATTAAGTGGCTCGGCCAATCGCGATGGGTCTCGATCTAACAATTCGCGTGCAGTGCGAGCACCAAGCGCAATCCCATACAACGCCTGCGATACCGAATCATGCAACTCGCGGGCCAAACGTTGGCGTTCTTCAAGTGCTGCATAAGATTGAGCACGCATATACGTTTGCGCATTTTCAATACCAACTGCGGCTTGGCTGGCAATAGCAACAGCCAAACCCAAGTTTTGATAAGTAAAAAAGCCGGGCTGATGATGCACCAAACACAATACCCCAGTCAAACGTTCACGCACCATCAATGGCAAACCGATAAATGAACGAATATAAGCAAATTGCTGTGTTAACCCATTCTTAGTCAATACCACCTGAAACGCTTGTGCTGTCTCGGTATCGCTTTGCATATCATCAACAATCACCGGCTCAAGCGTCATCATTACTTCCTCTAAAACGCCACACTGTTCAAGCGGATGAGGAGAATAGCTGATTTTTTCGCCGTCAAGTTGGCCACGAAACTCAAACAGCTTGGGTTTACCATCTTGCACCATAAAAATGCCAGCACCGGTATAACCCACAGCCGATTTAAGTTTGTCTAAAATGAGATTGAGCAGCGGGCGCAGTTGCAAAGTTGAGTTAACACTGCGCGAAATAACCAAAAGCGCCGACAGTTCTTTGTTGCGTTGTTCCAGTTCCTCTTGAACCCGCTTTCGCTCTGCAATCTCTTCGCGTAGCGACTGGATCGAATCCATATTAAGCGTAGGAGAAGCTATTGTTGTCACCCAAACCAGTCACCAATCCAACACGCACCGCATATAAGGCAGCTTGGGTTCGACTCGGCACATTCAGTTTGCTTAAAATATTGCTTACGTGGGTCTTTACTGTTTTTTCAGTAATTGATAATGATGAAGCAATTTCTTTATTCGACAAACCCTTGGCCAACAAACGCAATACATCAATCTCACGTTCCGTAAGCTTTTCAGGGCTATCTGGCACTTTTACTTCTTTGATCAAACGCGCGGCAATTTGGGGGGATAGCTGAACTTGCCCATCGGCAGCAGCTTTAATGGCGCGGCAAAGCTCATCGCCACGCGTGTCTTTAAGCAAATATCCTAAAGCCCCAGCCCGAAGTGCGCTATACACCATCGCATCTTCAACAACGCTGGTAACAGCAATCACTTCAGGGCATGGTTCAAGTTAGATTGACAGTTTAACCCACAGATTAGCCTCTATGCTAGTGCCATAATTATATCGGAACAAATTATTTTCGAGGTGTAGAAATGGCTGCTAGACGCGATGAGATTAC
>CAMDWA010000015.1 GCA_945877855.1 Thermoflexus hugenholtzii JAD2
TGTTAATGAAAAAGGCGAAAAAGTGCTCAACGCCATTAAGATTGGCGATATGATTTCAGTCTTGATTAACTTCTTGATTGTAATGTTTGTTGTGTTTATTATTGCGCGTAAGTTCGCACCTTCGGTCGTTGCGCCCAAATAATTCGTATCTTTCCAATAAACAAGAGAAATTAAAACAAATTTTGGCCGAACTCACTATTACTTTATGGTTGATGAGGACTTCGCCTTCGTTAAATATACAGTGCTAGCGAGTTCGGCATTATGTTTTTTTGCTTCTAATTATTGAGAAGATACATCAATGTTTATTTAGCCAATTGTCGTATCGCCTTTCGCATGGCTTCGCGGTCATCCCAAGGCACTTCGGTTGTGCCAAAACATAGCGATTGCTCGTGCCCTTTGCCACAAGCCACCACAACATCGCCGGTTTGCGCAATCAGGCAAGCGGTTTGAATGGCATCACCGCGATCATGGATACGCAAAATAGTGGCGGTGGTGGTGCTCGGAACCCCAGCTTGCATTTCAAGCAAAATCTGGTCGAGTGATTCACGGCGTGGGTCTTCGGCAGTAAAAATGGCAATATCGGCCAATGTAGCCGCGATACGTGCCATCATTGGGCGTTTTTGTGCATCGCGCTCACCAGCGCAGCCAAATATGACAATGAGCCACCGCTGTGTCACCCGTCGTAAAGCCTTCAATACGTTTTCGAGCGCGTTGGGGGTGTGGGCAAAATCAACAATCGCAGTAAATGGCTGCCCCAAATGAATGCGTTCCATACGCCCGGGCACGCCAACAGTTGCCGCTACTCCAGTCACAATGGTTGCTGGCGGTAGATTAAGTGCCAACCCTGCACTAACCGCAGCCAAAATATTGGCAACGTTGTAATCGCCAATAAATGTGCTGTGTAATTTGATTGGGCCAACTGGTGTTTCTGCCGTAATCACCATACCATCTGGGGCATGGGTTACACTGCTAGCGTATATGGTGCCCCCAGTTTTTTGGCTTGAGTAGGTGATTGGGGCCGCAACCAATTTGTGCAAATAATCAAATGAATAAGCGTCATCGGCATTTAATATCGCTTGTTTTTGTACTTGGCTTTTAAACCTGTTTAACGCCAAATTTTCAAATAATCGTGCTTTTGCGGCACGGTAGGTTTCACGCGAGCCATGCAAATCTAAATGCTCATGGGTGATATTGGTGACGAGGGCTAAGTCAAACTCGCAGCCATCGACGCGATGATGGGCTAAGCCATGTGAGGTGACTTCGAGCACACAATGTGTGGTGCCGGCATCACGCATTTGCGCCAAATAACGTTGAATTTCATCGGCATCGGGGGTGGTGGTGTGTAAACCGGTGTCAAAGGTTTCATCGCCAATAACGGCATTTACTGTGCTAATTAGCCCAACTTTGTAGCCATAAGCCGCAGGGGCGGCCTTGAGAATGTTGTAAATCAGCGTGCTGGTCGTGGTTTTGCCATCGGTTCCGGTCACGCCAATGAGTGTCATGCTGCGCGATGGGAAATTGTGCCATGCCGCGCATAACCAAGCAAAAGCCTCACGCCCATTGGGCACAAGCACAATCGGCGTGGTGGTTTCTGCGGTTAATGTGGGTGTATATTCGCAAATAATGACTGCGGCCCCGCGTTGTAAGGCCCCGGCAATATATTTGTGACCATCGGTTTGCACCCCGCGATAGGCTACAAAAATGCTGCCGGGCTGCACTTGCCGTGAATCATCGGTGATACTGGTAATTTCGGTCGCTGCTTGTTGTAATTCGGCAGCTAGTTGTAAACCGGGGATGGCGGTTAACAATTGATGAAGGGGTTTGGTGTGAGAGGCAATATTCATCAAATAGAATAATTTTTAACGGTCGCGCAAGGCGCGATCGATATCGCGTTGAGAATCGCGTTTGGCGATGCTTTCACGTTTGTCATAATTCTTTTTGCCGCGGGCTAAGGCAATTTCAACTTTGGCACGCCCGCGTTTAAGATAGACTTTGGTGGCGATGGCAGTAAAGCCTTTTTGTTCAATGCCTTTGGTGATATTGCTAATTTCACGACGGTGTAGCAATAGTAATCGCTCACGCCGTTCTTCGGTGGCTTTGTTAAACCCCGTTGCCATTTCATATTGGGGGATATAAGCATTGATCAACAAAGCATTGCCTTGGCGAATCAACACAAATGCGTCACGCACATCCATTTTGCCTGTGCGAATCGATTTGATTTCAGCGCCGGTAAGAGACATACCCGCCTCGAACCGTTCACCTAACTCATAATCAAAAGAAGCGCGGCGATTTGAAGAAACAATTTTTATCGGCGTATCATCAGCCATAGCGTGCTTAATTGTAGCAGCTATAACGGCCTAACGGCCTTCAAATGCGGCAACAAACCCTTCGTATGAAGGGGCGCCAAAAATACGCTTGGGCGCACCCCCATTAATTGAAATGTCGAAAATGGGTTGAAAGTAAATACCACGAGCACGTTGGGCGGCATCATTGGCTTTTAATTGGGCTTGGGTGCTATGGTTGTTGATACAGGCTAACAAAGCGTTTACATCTACCCCAGCCGTTTTGCCAATGGGGGCGACAACATCGAGCCATTCAGTAAAACTCCAACTGCCAAAGAGATCATTTTGACGATGGTATAACGCCGAATGCATAGACCAAAATCGCCCTTGGCGGGCCGCACACGCCCCTGCCTCGGCAGCCCGAATGCTGCCTTCGCCATAGCTTAGGGTGTTATGAAAAATAACTTTAACTTTACCCGTCTTAATATGGGTTTCGATCAATGTCGGTAGGGTCGTTAACACGTAACGAGCACAGGTATATCAGAGAAAATCCGAATAATCATGTAAGACCACCGGTGCATTTGGGCTGCCCCAAAACGGTGCCCCATCTGCCATCACCCCCTGAATAACTTGCCCACCCGATGCAACTGGCGGCGCTGCCGAAACTGGGGCTTGCGTTGGCGCTGGGGGCGATGTGGGTACGATTGCCTTTGGAATCGCCGTTGCAACGGCAATTGCCGTTGCTGTTGGGATAATAACACGGGTCGAAGTGGTTGGAATGGCTGTTTTAGTGGCAACGATTGTCGCTGTTTTTGTAGGTGCTTGTGTGGGCGATAGGTTCGGCTTTGGGGTCGGTGATGTTGTCGGGGCTTGCGTTGCTGTTGCTGCGGCAATTGCCGTTGGTGAATTTGCAATAACGGTTGGCGGAATGGGTGTGTTCGATGGTGCAATCGTCGCTTCGATGATTTGCGTAGCGGTGGCTGCAAGTGTGGGTTGGGTAATGATGGACACTGGGGTCGAGGTTGCAGCGTTGCAACCCATTAATAAACTCAATACGACCAACGGCCAATGTCTTTTCACTTGTTTTATTATATCCATGAACCTATCAAGTTTTTATCAGACTTTTGACGGTAAAAAGCAGCTTTTCGATTATTGGAGACATTTTCAAAAATGTGATATGCCGCCTGTAAATTTCACGAGCAGGCAATCGCAAACTGACGAAGGCGTTGGGCAATTTAAGTAAGTTTTGGGGCATATGCATTTTATTGGTATAGTCACATCCAATTAAATGAATACCCCTTCTTATATTCCTCTTATTGATCGATACATTCGCGAGGGCGGTTTTGCTGGCGGCGCAGTGGCCGTAGCACAACGCGGGCAAATGGTGATTGAACATTATGCGGGTTGGGCTGCGCCCAATTTAACAGCTTCGTCTGATGTATTGTGGCCGTTAGCGTCGATCTCAAAACTTTATAGCGTTGCAATGGTGATGCGGATTGTGGAGCAAGGACACTTAACGCTCAATACCTTGGTTAGCCATGTTATTCCCCAATTCACTGGCGATGGGCGCGAAGAAGTGCGATTGCGCCATTTGCTCACCCATACGTCTGGGCTAATTTATGAATCGCCGGAGATGGAAGCAAGGTTAATTGCCCAAACCCCCCGTGCGGCTTTGGTCGAAGAGGCGTTTAGTGCGCCCTTGCAATTTAAGCCGGGCACGTCAATGGCCTATGCCGATTACAACACCCTATTGGCCGGGCATATGGCTGAGGTTGTGATGGGTGAGCCGTTTGCCGATTTGGTGCAAAAGTGGGTGATTGGGCCAATGAAGCTGAGTAATACATTTATGCCGCCGCCCCCCAGCGAATATGGGCGGATTGCCAACGTGGCAAATGTGATGGCCGAGGGCACTGTGGGCGCGATGTATAACTCGCCTCATGCTTTGTCATTGGCGCACCCTGCGTTTGGCACAGTGGCAACTGTGCGTGATCTCATTCAATTTGGGCAGCATTTTGCCCCGGGCGGGCCACGCATCCATTCACCACTTACGGTGCGAGCCATGACCAGCGATCAAACCGGCGGGGTATTTGGCAAACATGTTGCAGTAGATGGGCTTGGCCCAAATACATTTATGCCTTGGGGCTTGGGCTTTATGTTACAAACACCGGCAGTGCCAAGTATGCTATGTGATTTGGTTTCAAATAGTAGTTTTGGGCACGGCGGGGCGAGTGGCTGCCAGTTGCTTATTGACCCTGAAAACGAGGTGGTGGCTTGTGTTGTCAGCAATAATCATGTGCGAATTGGGCGTGAGCGTTGGCGAGTGCGTTTGCAATCAATTTTGAATAGTGCATTAGCCACTTTGTAACAAGCCGATTTCTAGGCTTTTTACACAATATCTGTAATCTTTTGCAATGGTTAATGCTAGGCCATAAACAAGTCATGCAATTAACAAATCATGTTTGCAACAATTTTCATCATAGGGATATGCAACCGACTTGTAATACCACATTTTTAGACGTTATCCACAAAAATGTGGATAACTCCCTATATTATTGGGGACAAGTTGGCAGAATTGTGAATAACATTAGCATTAGAGTTCAACACATTGCTCATAAAGCCGATGGTTTTTGCTTAGAAAATCAAGCTTGTCATTGGTATTTTGTATTTTGTTGTGTGTTTTATGTGGAGGGCGTGTCATGTTGACTTCGCCAATTCACATTGCTTTAGTCGCCGCCGAAGAATGGGCCGGTGGCGTGATGTATACGCATAATCTTGCCAAGGCTTTGTCGATGTTGCCGGCAGCCGAGCGCCCTCATATGACTTTATTGTATGAGCGTGATGCCAGGCGCTTTGAAGCCTTAAAAAACATTGTCAATGCATCAATCGCCTATCAACCCATGTTTGTGCAACGCCGCAATCGCCTCGAGTCGTTGCTGGCAAATCACGGTTGGCGGCTATCGCAATGGGTATTGGGCGAGCGTTCATTTCGCTTGGCAATGGCAGCGTGGCGGGCGGGGGCTGTCATCACCTTTCCGGTGTTTGGGGCGGCGCATCGGCTCGTGCCCGGCCCAATTGCGTGGATCCCCGATTTTCAACATCGGGGGATGCCTCATTTGTTTTCGTCTGCCGAGATACGCGGACGTGACCGCCGTTTTGCGGCGATCTTGAAGCATCCTGAACAACAGGTCATTTTTAGCAGCCAACATGCCCAAAATGACGCAAAACGCTATTTTGGGCATGTTGCTGCACAGCAACATTTGCTGCGCTTTGCCACTGTGCCAGAGCCAAATTGGGTCGATGACCCTGCACCTATTGTAGCTAAATACCAGTTGCCAGCGCGTTATCTGATCGTATGTAATCAATTTTGGGCGCATAAAGGGCATGCCACTTTGTTCGAGGCACTTCATCAATTGGCTCAAGCTGGGCAGCCGATGCATTTGGTGTGTACTGGCCCGACCCAAGATTATCGCAATCCGACCTATTTCCCCTCGTTACAGGCCAAATTACGCGAATGGGGTATCGAATCGCTGGTGCATACGGTGGGCATGATTCCACGTTATGATCAAATCATGTTGATGCGCGGGGCCTCGGCCATTATGCAGCCATCGGTATTTGAGGGCTGGAGCACGGTGTTAGAAGATGCGCGAGCCTTGGGGCAACGGGTCATTGCCACCGATTTTCCGGTGCATCTTGAGCAAGATTTGCCCGGCGCACTCTATTTTCGGGCTGGGGATGTGGCCGATTGTGTTCACGCCATTCGTCAACATTTTGATACCGAACCAGCGTGGCAGCGCCAACGCGCTGCTTTTAGCTCTGACGCGCATCATCAACGGTTGCTGGCTTTTGCGCGGGCCTTTATGGCAATTGCGGTTGAGAGCCAAGAAGCGAGAAGCAAGAAGCAAGAGCCAAGAACCAAGAATTAAGATTAAAGAGTTTAGATGTGCGTAAACTTTGATTTAAACTCTGTATTCTGTAATCTTGGTTCTTGGTTCTTAGTTCTTAGTTCTTTTATGATTTCTCGCCATATTGTCCTTTCTGCAATTAATATTTATCAATCGGGGATGCTGACGATTGCGCGTGATTTTTTATCGCAGTTATGTCAAACCCCAGCCTTTCAACGCGGCGAGATTCGGGTGACGTTGTTTTGTCATCGCGCCGATTTATACCGAGACTTGCAGCAGGCCAATGTAACGCTCATTGAGAAACCACGTTCACGCCAAAGTTGGGGCATCCGCTTGTTTTATGAGTATGTTTATTTTTGGTTTTGGTCGCTAAATCAAACAGTTGATACGTGGATTTCGTTGCATGATGTGTCGCCCAATGTGCGGGCACGGCGGCGTGTGGTGTATTGTCACAACCCAATGCCGTTTTATCGCGGCAGCATCAGCGCCCGTTATGATCTTAAACTCAAGCTTTTTCAATGGCTTTATACATTTAATTATCAAACCAATTTACATAAAAACAGACATATCATTGTGCAGCAACAATGGATGCGCGAAGCCTTTGTGCAATTTTATGCATGTGATCCTGCCAAAATGATTGTCGCGCCTCCGCAAACGGTGTTTAGCCAGCCAGCGCAATCCCCAAGCCCCAATGTGCAATCCTCAACGCTTAACTTAATATACCCAACTTTTCCACGCACTTACAAAAATTATGAGGTGATTTTAGCGGCGATGCGTTTGCTGGTAGATACCCCATTGCGGCTTATTTTGACTGTTGCACCTGAAATGAATGCCTATGCCGGTATGTTGGCGGCAAAATATGCTGATTTGCCGAATGTGGCATGGGTCGGTTTTCAAAGTAGGCAGCAAGTCGAGACCCAATATGCCGAGGCGGCGGCGATGGTTTTTCCATCTAAAAGCGAAACATGGGGTTTGCCGATGTCGGAATTTCAGCGATATGACAAACCCATCTTTGCCGCCGATTTGCCTTATGCCAAAGAGACATTGTCGGGTTATGACCATGCGGTATTTTTAGACCCAGATGACGTGCCAGCGTGGGCTGAGGCATTGCGGATGTTTGCGACCAAGGGTGAGTATCACTCAACGCGCGTCATCACCCATTACCCGCCCCCATTTGCGCCTAATTGGCAGGCTTTAATGGAATTGGTGTTGTAGGCTATATTGAAAAATTCAACTTTTGGCGCAGCGATTTTTTCATTGGGTTTACATCAATATCACATGGCAATAAGCTAAACTTATTAAAATCACGCTCTTACCATGCGTCGCGCTGAATTTCTCATCCTATTTGTTTTAGCCGCCATGTTGTTGGCCGTCACCAATGCCGTCGCTGCCGCCGAGTGGATTCCGGGGCTACGAGCAGCGGGTTGGGTGGGATTGTTGGCCTTAGCTAGCGGCGTGGCTTTGTCATATAGCAATTTCCCCAGTTGGACAGCCCATCTCACAAGCCTGATGTATGGCTTGTTTACGATTGGGGTGGCGGCCGGGCGTAGCGATTATGTCAACCTTGACTTGCCTTGGCGCGGGCGCATTTTGCAATTGTTTGACAAAATTAATGCATGGCTTTATGAATTGTTAAACAATGGCAGCAGTAACGATCGTTTAATCTTCTTTTTGTTGGTGTGTATTTTGGCATGGGTGATCGCCTATTTTGCCGCATGGAACACATATCGATATCAGCAGGTGTGGTTGGTGATTTTGCCTGCTGGTTTTTTGTTGTTTGTCAATACCTATTATTATGGTGGCGATGTGCCGATGCAAAGTTATTTGGCGGTGTTTCTGATTGGCGCATTGTTGATGTTGGTTTATACCTATTTGGCCGAACGCGAAATGGTTTGGCTCAATGACCATATTCGTTTTTCAACCGAATTGCGGCGCAGTTTTACACTTGCCAGCGTCATCATCGGTGCCGTCGTATTACTAAGTGCTTCGCAATTGCCCGATATTGTTGAATCGAAGACGGCGCAAGAATTTTTTGGGCAAATGACCCAGCCCTATACAGAGATGCAAGCCCGTTTTGGGCGCATGTTTTCGGCGGTGCGTAATTTCAATGTGCGTCCGGTCGATTCATTTGAAAACCAATTAACCTTGAGCGGCCCGCGTGATTTGCCCGAAGACCCTGTCATGACCGTCAATGCTCGCGCCGATTTGCGTCATTATTGGCGGGCGCAATCGTTTGATAATTATGATGGGCAAACATGGTTAAACACGGTTTCAGATTCGCTTGAGGTGCAGCCGCTCAGCGCCCCCATCACCCAAACGCTTTACTTTAGCCGCACGCGGGTCGATGGGCAGTTTTCGTTGTATCGTGGCACCAATGCGCTTTATACGGCGGGGCAGCCATTGTGGGGCAATGTGGTAGCAATGGCAAACTATGCCCCTGTTAGCAATAACACCTATGAAATTGTGCAATTGCGGCTCAATACCCCGATGTTGAGCGGCAATCGTTTTGCCTCGATGGGGTCTGTTAGCGTGGCCGAAATTGAACGCCTGCGCCAATCGCCAGTGCAGTTGCCGCGTCAAATTACCCAACGTTATTTGCAATTGCCCAATAATATTTCGTCAGAGGTGCGTAACTTGGCTCGCAATCTCACCCAAAATGACCGCACAAATGTTGACAAAGCGCTAAAAATTGAACGTTGGCTGCGTGACAACATTTTGTATGACGAGGGGGCACAAGCGCCGCCGCCCGGGGTTGAGGCGGCGCATTATGTGCTATTCGAGACGCGCCGTGCTTATTGCACCTATTACTCAACTGCGATGGTTGTGATGTTACGCTCGTTGGGGATACCGGCCCGTATGGCAACGGGTTATGCTCAAGGTGAGCCGCAGGCCGATACACTTGATCAACCGCTTAATGGGTTGGCTTCGATGGATTATTTGGTGCGGGCGCGTGATAGCCATGCGTGGGTCGAAGTGTATTTTCCTGATTACGGCTGGGTCGAATTTGAACCGACCGCTGGGCAACAACCCATTGTGCGGCGGGCGATTGCCACCGCGACCCCACAGCCTACCGCCACCCGCTTACCGCCCACGCCTACCCCATCGCCGCAAGCCACATCGGGCACGCCGGGCACCCCAACCCCACGACCCAATGCCGCTACGCCCACCCCAACGCCGACGGCTGTCGTCGCCAATGCCACGCCTGCACCCAATGACACGCCGCCAGCGGCATCTATTGTGCCGCCTTGGTTAATGAAGGCACTCATGGCGTTATTAGCCACCTTATTGTTGATGTGGAACTATATGTTGCGTATTGCCCCTTATGTCATCGGGTTGTTATTGTTGATTGGGTTGCTGTTGTTGGCGTTGCGCATCGCTGAAAGTTATGGGTTTAATCATCTTAAACCGGTGGCGCGGGCTTACGCCATGCTCAGCCGTTGGGCCAGTTGGCTGGGGCTGGGGGCTACGCTTACGCCCAATGAACAAGCCCAAAAGTTAGCCGTGTTGGCCCCACGTGCCAAAGATTCGGCCTCGCAGATCACCGAGTTGTATGTGTTAGACCGCTTTGCCCTGACCCCAGAACGTGACGACAATGCCAAAGCCCAAGATGAGGCGCGTGCCCAAACCGCCTGGCAAACCATGCGGGGTGATTTGCGTTTGGCTTGGCTTAAATTACGATTGCGGCTTAAGCGCGTTTAGAGGCTGTCTAAAACTAGTTTTGTTTGGAAATCTCTTGCGAAGCGCACAAAGAACACAAAGATAAATCGGGAAATTCTTCCTTTGTGTTCTTTGTGCGCTTCGTGAGAGATAAGACTTGCTAATTTAATGCAAGCTATTTAAGAAAACGAGATGTCATAGGTGTTTTATATAGGCTCTTAAAGCATTTGAAAACGCATACGGCCTCAGCAATTGCTGAGGCCGTATGCGTTTTTCAGGAGAAGGAGAGATATGAAGCCAGAAATAAAACCGCTTATTTGCGGGTGATGCGTGAACCGCTGACATCGATGCGTGGGGCGGTGCGAACCTTGCTGGTGTTGGTGTTTGGCTCGGTGGCGCTTGATACGACATTGGCTGGGGCGTTTGGCTCAGTGGCGGCCAACACGACATTGCGTGGCTCAGTTGGCACAACTGGCTCGGTGGCGCTTGAAACTACATTCACGCTGCTAACCACGACTGCGCGGCGAACGATGGTTTGGCGGCTCATGGCGGTGATGCGGCGGGTGCTTGGGGTGACATTTGTGCCTGCGGCTGCAGTGTTTGGTTGAATCAACATCAAAGTGACAAAAACGAGGGCGATGATGAAGGCAATTTTGCTTGCAATCTTGCTGAATTTGGCGGCGAAGTTTGTGATGTTGTTCATTTTGTGTCTCCTGATGTATCCTGTGACTTGATAATAACTATCTGGGGGGATAGTCAAATCAGACTGGTGGCTGACGGGGCCTAGGGCGAAAGACCTATCTAGAACAGAGATTTGTTTGAGACAAATTATCGATTACCGAGTGCAACAAAATCTAGGTGAACGGAGTTCTAAGTTTTGCAAGGGAGATATTCGGGTTATCTCTCATGGTTGCACCATGTTTTGCAAACGTGAGAGCCTGTTGTTGCAGAAAGATAGTCTATATAGGAGATACCATCGGATGAAATTTGGCAAAAATAGCATTGCAAAATGATGTATGCTTGGTGCATGAGTATTCTCGACCTTGAGCATGGTTTTATTCGCATTCGCACCCAATTTATCCAAGAGATCAACAGCGAGGCTCGCTGGTATCGTCACGCCAAAACCGGCGCACAACTCATTTCGGTGGTCAACGATGACGAAAACAAATGCTTTGGCATTAGTTTTGCCACCCCGCCCGAAGATAGCACCGGCATTGCCCATATCATGGAGCATAGTGTTTTGTGTGGCTCACGCAAATACCCACTCAAAGAGCCATTTATCGAGTTGGCAAAAGGCTCACTTAAGACCTTTTTAAATGCCATGACTTATGCCAATCGCACGGTCTACCCTGTGGCTAGCACCAATCTGCAAGATTTTTATAACTTGATGGATGTGTATTTAGATTGTGTGTTTTACCCACGCATCACCCCGCATACTTTGCAGCAAGAGGGTTGGCATTATGAATTAGACAGCACCGAGGGTCAAATGATCTATAAAGGTGTGGTGTTTAACGAAATGAAAGGCGCTTATTCATCTGCCGATGGTGTATTTTGGAAGCGCTTGCAACAATCATTGTTCCCCGACACCATTTATAGCCTCGATTCGGGCGGCGACCCCACTGTGATCCCCAATTTAACCTACGAACAATTTAAACGTTTCCACGAGACCTATTATCAACCTGCCAACGCTCTCATTTGGTGCTGGGGCGATGACGACCCCGCCCGCCGACTGACCATCCTCAATGACTGGCTTGACAATTTTCCATCGCCCCAAGCCCCAATCCCTAATCCCCAATCCGAAATCCCTAACCTACTTGCGCACGTCAAGGTTTATCAGCCTAAATTCGACGCGCCCAAATTTGCTGAATTTGGCTTCGATTCGGGCAAAGATGCTGCCGACAGCAAAAAAGCCATGACCAGCGTCAATTGGTTGATTGGACGCATGAGCGAAGCCGAAGATATGGCCTGGAGCACCCTCGGCTATGCCCTCACCGGCACTTCAGCCTCGCCTTTGCGCAAGGCCTTGCTCGATTCGGGTTTGGGCGAAAGCGTCTTAGGTGGCTTTAGCTACTACCTAACCGAGGCCACCTTTGGGGCGGGGCTAAAAGGCATTGTGGCGAGCGATGCCGCCAAAGTGGCGCAATTGGTTGTTGAAACCCTGCAAAATGTCGCCGAACATGGCCTAGAAGCCGAGATGATCGAGGCCGCCCTTAACACGATAGAGTTTTACTTGCGTGAGCAAAACACCGGCGGCTTCCCACGTGGGCTTTCGGCCATGATTGGTGGCATGGGGCGTTGGGTGCATGGCGAAGACCCGCTCGAAAGTTTGGCTTACGAGGCCCCGTTAGCCGCGCTCAAAACCCGCCTCGCCAGCGGCGAAGCGGTCTTCCAAAACCTCATTCGCCAGCATTTGCTAAATAACCCGCACCGTGTACAAGTGTTGCTCAAGCCTGACCCCAGCCTGCGGGCCGCCGAAGACGCCGCCGAACGCGCCAGACTGGATGCGGCACGGGCCGCTATGAGCGCTGAACAGGCGCAACAGGTGGTCGATGACACCCAATTGCTCAAACAACTGCAATCAGCAGCCGATGCCCCCGAAGTGTTGGCGCTCATTCCATCGCTTAAGATGAGCGATCTTGAGCCAAAAGCCAAGACCATTCCCATTCAAGAAATTAAGCTGCCAGAGGATGCCCGTTTTTTATATCACGATTTGTTCACCAACGGCATTGTTTACCTCGATTTGGCGTTTGATTCGCGGGCTGTGCCACAGGCCGATGTGCCTTATTTGGGGCTGATCGGGCGTTTGCTGCTCGAAATGGGCACCCACAAAGAAAATTATGTGCGGCTGACCCAACGCATCAAGCAAAAAACCGGTGGCATTTGGAGCGGGGCTTTGAATTCGACGGTGAAGGCTGGGGCCGGAAAATTTGAATCGCGCTTTATGTTGCGCGGCAAAGCCACCATGCAGCATTTAGACGACATGCTCGACCTCATGCGCGAGGTGTTGACCGAGGCCAAACTAGACGACAAAGCACGTTTTAAACAAATTTTGCTGCAAGAAAAAGCCGCTGAAGAATCGGGCCTCGTGCCGGGCGGAAGCGGGGTGGTTGGCACGCGCCTAAATTCGCAATTTAACCTAGCTGATTGGGTGGCCGAGCAAACCGGCGGCGTGAGCTATTTGTTTTTTGTGCGTGGCTTGATCGAACAAGTAGCGCAAGATTGGGATGCGGTGGCGGCTAAACTTGAAGCGGTGCGCAAAGCCTTGGTTAACCGCGCCGGTTTGGTGGTGAATGTCACCCTTGACGCGGCTAATTGGGCGCTGGCTCAGGGCAAATTGCAGCAATTTGTGGCCAGTTTGCCTGCCCAACTTGGCCCAGCCGCGCCAAGTTGGCAGCCCACGCTGACCCGTGTCGATGAAGGGTTGACTATTCCGGCCCAAGTGAATTATGTCGGCAAAGGCATCAGCCTGACCGAATTGGGTATCGAAACCAAAGGCTGGATGGCGGTGGTCAACCAATATGTGCGCACCACTTGGTTGTGGGATCGGGTGCGGGTGCAAGGCGGGGCGTATGGTGGTCAATTGCATTTTGATTCGCTAGAGGGCACTTTGGCGATGGTGTCGTATCGTGACCCGAATTTGCAAAAGACGCTGGATGTGTATGATGCCGCTGCCGAATTTTTGCGTACCCATGTGCCCGATGCCCATGAGCTAACTCGCTGTATCATCGGTAGCATCAGCAACCTCGATGGCTACCAATTGCCGGATGCCAAAGGCTATAGCTCGATGTTGCGACATTTGCTCAACACCGAGGCCACCCGCCAACAATGGCGCGACGAGGTGCTTGGCACCACCGCCGCCCATTTTCACGCCTATGCCGATCTGCTCGATTTGTTGCGTCAGCATGGGCGCGTGGTCGTGATGGGTTCGGCGCAGGCGATTGAGGCCGCGAATGCCGCCAACGGCGGCGATTGGTTGCGGGTAACGAAGGTGTTGTGAGATTTTGGCAGATTTTCCGTGCGGCAATTTGCCGCACGGTTATATAATTGAACTATGTCACACGATACCATGAGCATTCCAACCAGTACAGCACGTTTAGAGGCACGTGTGCCACTGGCATTGAAAGAGATTTTTCAGCAAGCCGCGCAACTCGAAGGCGTGACACTGACTGATTTCATCATCATGAGTGTGCATCAAGCTGCCAAACAGACTATAGAACGTCACCAAACATTGGCGTTAACACGTGAGCAAAGTGACGTTTTTTTTAACGCATTGGCGAACCCACCCATCCCGAATGCGGCACTAGAAGCGGCATTCAAACGTCATCGCAATCATGTTTAATCGCACTCATGTCATTCAGCATTCAAGCATTTGATCGCACTCGCCATCAACGCGCTGGTTTTGCCTGTGGTCAGCCAGCGCTAGATGCCTATTTGCACAAACAAGCGACGCAAGATGTGACTCGGCATGTGGCAGCCTTATTTGTCATCACGCAAAATGACGATTCGCACGTGTTGGGCTATTACACGCTGTCAGCATTTACCATTACCGTTCACGACATGGCACATCCGTTAGCACAGCCTATTATCCGTAAAATCCCTCGTTACCCGTTGTTGCCTGCAACATTGATTGGTCGCTTGGCCGTTGACTCAAGAATGCAAGGACAGCGTTTAGGTGAAAAATTACTCGTAGACGCATTACAGCGTGTGATACATATCTCGACTCAAATCGCCACTTTAGCGGTGGTTGTAGATGCAATTGATGAACGTGCCGTGGCGTTTTATGAAAAATATGGGTTTATGCCAATTAGCGATCATCCGAAGCGGTTGTTTTTGCCGGTAGCATCGCTTGTTCGGCTAAATAGCCCTACTTTTCCTCGCTGAGCAACCACCCCGGCCCTGCCAACTGAATCTCAGCAGCCGAGGCCGCACAACCAGCGCGGGCGGCCTCGATGGGCGATGCGCCGCCGAGCCAGTGGGTGAGTGTGGTGCCGCAAAAGGTGTCGCCAGCGCCGGTCGGGTCAAACTCGGTTACAGGCAGCGCTGGCACATGCACCGGCGCGGCTGGGCCGATATGCACATTCACCCCGCGCTCACCGAGCGTGACAAACAGCCATTTGCCTGCCGCGGTATGCGCCGCCTCGACGCTGCCAAACAAGCCACGCGCCTCGTTTTCATTCATAAAAAACAGGTCGGCATCGCGGTGTAGCCCGCGCACGGTTTCGGTTTCGCCATACACCACCCGCGCATACACCCCCACCGAGATGCGCTTGGCATTGCGGGCGCGGCAAGCATCCAAAAATTCGCGTTGGCGGGCGGCGCTGCTCAAGGCCGCAATATGCACGAGGTCAAATTCAGCCAACGACTGCGGCAAATAATCCGGCGTGAGCAGTGGCTCGGCCCCCCACGAGGCATGAAGCAATTTGGCGTTACCGCCGCCATAATGCGCAATTTCGAGCTTCGGGATCTGATCGGGTGAAATCTCAGGTCCGAGCCAATTCACCCGCGCCGCCACTGGCTGCAACGCATCTAGCATCGGGGTTGGCCGCACCGCCAATAATGTGACCTTGGCCCCAGCCTTATGCGCGGCCAAGGCTGTATACATGGCTGCCCCGCCCGCCGTTGCCAACGACGCTGTTGCCAGCGTCGCTGGCAACAGCTTGGGCCCATTTGGCAAATGAATGACATCGAGCGACACTGCGCCGATGATGAGGATGGAAGGAGCGTGAGGATATGACAGGGTGAGGGGGTGACAAGGTGACAGGGTGAGGGGGTGAACAGTCCCTTTGTCACCCCCTCACCCTGTCACCTTGTCAACGTTAAACGTCCAAATTCTTCACTTCTTTAGCGTGGCGGGTGATGAAGGCGCGGCGCGGGGGAACGGCGTTGCCCATCAACATATCAAAGGTGCGGTCGGCTTCGGCGGCGTCTTCAACCGTTACCTTCAGCATGGTGCGTTTGGTTGGGTCCATTGTCGTATCCCACAATTGCTCGGCGTTCATTTCGCCCAAGCCTTTAAAGCGTTGCACCACTACTTGCGTTGTATTCGTCGTATCTAAGCCTTTTTTCTTTAGCTCATTCATCACGCCATCGCGCTCAACATCGCTATAGGCATAGCGCACATCTTTGCCGCGTTTGGCCTCAATGCGGTAAAGCGGCGGTTGGGCGATATACAAATGCCCACGCTCGACCAGCGGCTGCATATAGCGAAAGAAAAAGGTGAGCAACAGGGTGCGAATGTGGCTGCCGTCAACGTCGGCATCAGCCATCAACACAATCCGGTCATAACGACGATTCTCGATATTAAACCCTTCGCCGATGCCTGTGCCGACGGCGCTAACCAGCGCCTTGATGGCATCGCTTTGCAAAATCTTGTCAAGCCGTGCCCGCTCGGTGTTCATAATTTTGCCAAACAATGGCAAAATGGCTTGAAAATGGCGGTCGCGGCCTTGTTTGGCGCTCCCACCGGCTGAGTCACCTTCGACGATAAAAATCTCACATTTGGCCGGATCGCGCTCTGAACAGTCGGCCAACTTACCCGGCAATGTGCCGCTTTCAAGGGCGCTCTTACGGCGCACCAATTCACTGGCTGCTTTTGCCGCCTCACGCGCCCGTTGGCTGAGCAAACATTTGTCGATAATTTGCTTGCCTTCGCGTGGGTTTTCCTCCAAAAATTGCATCAACGACTCACGCACCACTTGCTCAACCGCCGCTTTGGCGTCGGTGTTCATCAGTTTCACCTTGGTTTGGCTTTCAAACTGTGGCTCAGGGTGTTTAATGCTGACAATGGCGGTCAAGCCTTCGAGCGTATCTTTGCTGTCGAGGTTGCTGTCTTTTTCTTTTAGAATGTTGGCTTTACGCGCATAATCATTGAGCGAGCGTGTGACGGCGCTGCGAAAGCCGCTTTGGTGGGTACCACCATCGGGGGTGTTGATGGTGTTGGCGAAATAATATTCGCTTTGGGCCGTCGCCTCGGTGTATTGCATCGCAAATTCCACCCCAATATTGCCCACTTTTTTCTCGGCGCTGATCACGCTATGCAACTTTTCTTTGTTGCGGTTGAGATACAACACAAATGCGCTGATGCCATCTTCAAAATAAAAGGTCATCTCGCGCCCGCCGGGAATATTACCTTCGCCTTCTTCGCGCTCGTCTTTAAATTTGATGGTGACACCGCGTGTGATGAAGGCCATTTCGCGGAAACGCTGCACTAACGTATCCCATTTAAAGCTGTTATCTTCGACAAAAATACTGGTGTCACGCAAAAAGGTGATCTGGGTTCCGGTATCTTCGGGGCGGGTTGTGCCAATTACTTCGACTTTTGAGGTCGGTTTTCCCTCTTTATAACTTTGGCGAAATATTTGACCTTCGCGCCGCACTTCGGCGATGAGCGATGTGGATAGCGCATTAACGGCTTTCACACCCACCCCATGCAAACCGCCCGAAACGGTATAGGCCCCGCTGCCGAATTTGCCGCCAGCATGAAGGTTGGTCATGACGACTTCGAGCGTGCTGATTTTGTCACCCGCTTTGTTGCGAAAGGTTGGGTGAATGGCGGTTGGAATACCGCGCCCGTTGTCACGCACGGTTACACTTTCGTCGGCATGAATGGTAATTTCGATGCGGCTACAAACCCCGGCCAGCACCTCGTCTACGCTGTTATCGACCACTTCATACACCAGGTGATGCATTGCCTTGCTGTCGGTGCCACCGACATACATGCCCGGTCGTTTACGCACGGCATCAAGGCCTTCTAAAACCTGAATTTGCCCTGCGTCGTAGTTGTTGCTGCTGTTAATGATTGATTCGTCGCTCATAGAAATTTTGTTCTAATTTTACCATTCTAATGCCTGATAAAGTGCTTGCAAGTTTAAGCCGATTTCACTCTATGCCACCTGCTAAAGCAGGTGGCATAGAGTGAAATCGGCATTCCGTTAATTTTACCCGTGTGGCGTATCCTTTCCATAATTAGGGATAAACCCCAAAGATGTCATATCGTGATTTCGACGAAAATTTGTTTTACCTACCGCCCTTTATTGACAAGTCGTTATAAAGGGCTATCACTCGGCAGGGTGAAAATAGGGGCGATGCCGCTTATTTTCAACGCTAAAACATATCGGGGTTAATGTTGCGGCGGCGTTGTGAATCTTCGACCAAGCCGCTGATGGCGAACAGGCCAAACACATCGAGCCAACTCACCCCCACCAAGCCAAACATGGTGTAAATAATGTCGGTGCTGTCTTGGTTGCAAACCGGTGACTCATAATTGGATTGACGGCATATATCTTGATCGCCGATAAAATTGCCATAGGTGCGCATGACCAAAATCACCATAATAAATGCGATGATGACTGAGCCAATAATGTTGCCGATCATAATTTTGCGGCTTAGCCAAAATGGCAATGCGATGAGGCCACCACACAAGAGTGGAAAAACGACATAAAGCAACGCCCCAAAAATGAAATCGAGCATAAGATGGATTGTAAGACGCTTGGTTTAGCGCTTTGTGATAAATGTGGATTAAAGGCGAAGATGTCGCTAAAAAGCCACTAAAAATCGGAGGTCTTAACGCCGCTTGATTTTTGCCGCAACTTGCGTTAAGACCTCCGATTTTTGCGTTTAGGCGAAAATCTCATTTTAAAGCTGTACTCAGTATAGATAAAATGAAGCTATGTTTGTTATATTTTGCACGCCCTTTTTTAATGAAAACGCCAAAATTTTCCTCAATGCCATTACCTCATTAAATGGGGTGCGGGTGGGGGTGATTAGCCAAGAGCCACAAGAAGTGCTATCGAGCGAGATGCGGCAGCGCTTTGCTGGGCATTGGCGGGTGCAAGATGCACTCAATGCCGATCAGTTAACGGTGGCTGCGCGTGAGTTGTCAAAACGTCATGGCCCTATTCACCGCCTGCTTGCCAATAATGAGCAAAGCCAAGTGCCGGTGGCCGAGGCGCGTGACCGACTTGGTATTGATGGCATGAATGCTGAAACGGCGCGGAATTTTAGAGACAAAGCGCGGATGAAAGATTTATTTCACAAGGCTGGCGTGCCTTGCGCTCGTCATGCGCGGGTTGAAAATGAGGCTGATGCTTGGCTGTTTGTTGAGCAAGTTGGCTTTCCCGTGTGCATTAAACCGTTGGCTGGCGCAGCCGCCCAATCGACGTATCGGGTTGAAAATGGGGATGCGTTGCGTGATGTGTTGCGAGCGAGCGGCCCTAGTGCTGCCAATCCGTTGCAAATTGAAGAATTTGTGGTGGGTGATGAACACTCATTCGACACATTTTCGTTGTTGGGGCAGCCTTTGTGGCATTCGCTTACCCGTTATTTGCCCACCCCGCTTGAGGCCATGCGTAACCCTTGGATTCAGTGGCGGGTCGTGTTGCCACGTGAGGTCGATACGCCAATGTATGACGACATTCGCAAAATTGGGCGACAAGCCTTATCGGCATTGGGTATGGGCACGGGGTTGAGCCACCTCGAATGGTTTCGCCGCAAAGATGGCAGCATTGCCATTTCTGAGGTGGGGGCACGCCCACCGGGTGCCCAAATTGTGACCTTGATGAACCGTGCGCATGATGTTGATTTGTATCGCACTTGGAGCGAATTGATGGTGTTTGGCAATTTTACCCAACCCAGCCCCCGTAAATATGCGGTGGGGGTGGCGTTTTTGCGTGGTTTAGGCGGCGGGCGGGTAAAAGCGGTGCATGGCTTAGAGGGCGTGTTGCGTGACCTCGGCGGCCTTGTGACTGATGTACGTCCGCCTCAGCCCGGGCAACCCGCCTCAATTTCGTATGAGGGCGAAGGGTATGTGATTGTGCGCCACCCTCAAACCGCTTATGTCGAATCTGCTTTGTTGCACATCGTTAGTAATGTGCGGGTGGAGTTGGTGGGGTAGGAGGCGGGTTGCAGGTGGCAGAGTTGCAGGTTGCAAAGTGGTAAGGTGAGGATGCCACCTGCTACTTTGCAACCCTGCAACCTGCAACGCTGCATCACTTCTTCAAATACACCTTCTTCAGGCTTTCAAGATGATGATCGACGTGGCCTGAGATGATGTAGACCAAAGCGCGCACGCTGACAGAATTATTTGATGCAATGCCGCGTCGGTCGAGTTGGTCGGCGGTGAGGGCGCGAATCATGGTTAAGTTGGCGCTCCGTAAGGCTGCAAATTCGTCGAGCAAATCGCGCAGCTTTATGTGATTGAAATAGGCATTTTCGACGAAGGCATTTTCGTCGAAACTCGCCAAGGCGCTGGCATCGCCACGCGAAAATCGCAATAGCCGATAGCCGAATACGCGCTCGCCGTCATTAATATGCCCCACCACTTCTTTAATACTCCATTCTTCTGGGGCGGGGCGTGTGCTGGCGCTGGCATCGCTTTGCCCACGCAATAGTTTTTTTAAGGTTGAGGGTTGGCGCACCAAGGTGTGCATGACGCTGCTTTTAGCGGCGCGGGCCACATAGCCTTGATACCACTCGCCATATTCATCGGTATTAGGGGGTGTTATCAACATGATTTTATTGTACCGATTTACTTTGCGGAGGTTGGTTGGTTGATTGGTTGATTGGTGATTCAAAAGTCTTGAGTCATTTCCAATCAACCAGTCAACCAATCAACCAATCAACCAATCAACTAATCAACCCCGTGTTTTGGCATTGGCAACCCAACTTTGATATTGCTGACCAGCGCAACGCTGATTAAAACGATGATCAACCCTGCGATGACATTCCAAGTGATGGCTTCATTATTAAACAACCAGCCTGTAAACACACCGAAGCAAGGAATGATTAAGGCCACCACTTGAGTTTTGGCTGGCCCAACGCGCCCCATCAGCCAAAAAAACAGCAAAAACCCCACTGCGGTTGAAAGCACCCCAAAGACGGCGATGATGGCAAACGTGCTGATGGAGGGCATTTTTGCGGGTATTTCGGCTAAAGCCAAAGGCAAAAGAAAAACCGAGGCGGACAGCAATTGCCCCACCGTAATATCAAGCGCAGAAACCCCCTTAAAAAAGCGTTTGGTGTAGCTGCTGGCGAGCGCATAGAGCAATGACGAGCCTATTGCTGCCATAATGCCGATGATGCTGCGGCTGTCGAGGTCAAACGAGCGCCACCCTACCAAAACGGCAACGCCAATTACACCCAAAATACAGCCTACAATTTGGATGGGGGTGATGTGATCTTTTAGCCAAACTGCCGCAATGATGGCGGCGAAAAGCGGCATGGGCGCAAACAAAATATTGGCAAAACCGGTGGGCAAAATGGTGGCTGCAAATGCCGCCATACTAATCGGAGCCGCCGCATTAATTACGCCCATCACTAAATAATGCTGCCAATGTGAACGTAACGAAAGACCGCCTTGTCGCCACCACGCATAACCCATAATGGCGGTTGCGCCAATCAACAAACGCAGCTCGGTCATGAGCCACACGCCCATTTCTTCCGAGGCAAAGCGCGTCAGCAATGCCGACGAACCCCACAACGCAGCCAAAAAAAACAAGATCGCAAATTCAAGTGGTTTCATAAAATTAAGGATGAAGGATTAAGGATAAGGGACGACGATAACGGATTGTAAATGATGAGACATGAGTCATGAGTCATAATTCAGTATCACATCATAATTTCAATCTTTCATTCTTCAACCTTCAACCTTAATTTATGGCTATCACCTCTGAACTTTTTACCGTGCGCACCCCACAACAGGCATGGGCTTTGTTGCAGCAATATTTTACGCCGCAGCTTAAAACCGAGGTGGTGACGTTGGGTGAGGCATTGGGGCGAGTATTGGCAGTAGATGTGGTTTCGCCCGAAGACCTGCCGACATTTCGTCGCTCGACGGTCGATGGCTATGCCATAAACGCTGGCGATACTTATGGCGCATCGCCGGGTTTGCCAGCCTTGCTCAGTGTAATTGGCGAGGCGACGATGGGCCAAGCTGTTGAGATATCAATGGGCGTGGGCGAGGCGGTGTTGGTGCATACCGGCAGCGCATTGCCAGCCGATGCGACTGCCGTTGTCATGGTCGAGCATACCCAAAGTGTCAATGCGCAACTGACATCTCAGGCAGCGATTGAGGTGATGCGCCCAGTCGCTGTCGGCGAGAATATCTTTCAGGTGGGCGAAGATGTGCAACGGGGCGAAATCATCTTGCGGGCTGGGCACCCCATTCGCCCACAAGATATAGGCGGATTGGCGGCGCTGGGGATAATGGCGCTGACGGTGGCAAAACGGCCCAAAGTGGGTATTATCTCGACTGGTGATGAAGTGGTGTCACCTGACCAAACCCCACATATTGGTCAAATTCGCGATGTGAACTCGGTAGCTTTGGGGGCAATGGTGCAACAGGCGGGTGGCGTGCCGGTTTATTATGGCATTGTGCCAGATGTGCGGGCGCAATTGGCGGCGGTAGCAGCAGCAGCCAAAAACGAATGCGACATGGTGGTGCTATCGGCGGGCAGCTCGGTCAGCTATCGCGATATGAGCGTCGAGATTATTCATGCGTTGGGGCAACCCGGGGTGTTGGTGCATGGTGTGAGTGTAAAGCCGGGCAAGCCAACCATTATTGCGTTGGCCGAGGGTGTGCCGGTATTTGGTTTGCCCGGCAACCCTGTTTCGGCCATGACGATTTTTGAGCTATTTGTCGCGCCCACTATTCGGCTGATGTTGGGGCTGCGTCAGCCCACCCAAGCCAAATTGCAAGCGAGACTAACGCGCAATATTGCCTCGACCACTGGGCGCGAAGATTATGTGCAAGTGACCATTGAAGAACGTGATGGCGATTATTGGGCCACGCCAGTGGCGGGCAAGCCCAATCAAATTTTTACCATGTTGCGGGCGCATGGCGTGGTGCGCGTGCCGCTTAATGCCAATGGGCTTGCGGCGGGTGAGGTGGTCGAGGTGCAGGTCGGCAAATAAGAGGTTGTATAAAACATCGCAATTTGCCTCTCACGAAGCGCACAAAGCATACAAAGGAAAAAACACCTTCTTTGTGTGCTTTGTGAACTTCGTGAGAGATTTTTGTGGCGCTGCTAAACGCGCTTTTGAGCGCGTCGCCGCACAACCCAACCTAACAACCCCGCTGCCAAACCCATCAACAGCCATTCTTCTGGTTCTGGTACACCCGTTACCATTGGATCATCTTCGTTGGTGGTTTCGCCCACTGTTTCTTTCTCGCGGTTAAATCGGTCGGCTTGTTGTTCAAGTGCATCCAGTTGTTTGCGTTGTTGCTCATTCACCAGCACAATCATCGATGAATAAGGCGTGACGATGCTATATTTTTTTGCCAGTGCGTGCAAGGCATCGAGCGTATTCGTTTGCATCAGCGACCCCTTGTTTTTTTGCATTTCGCTCAAAATGGCGCGACGGGCGGCAAATGCCGCTAACGGGTGATCGGGCTTGAGCAAATTAACTTCGTTGTTGGGGCGAGCATTGGCGGTTTCGGTCGGCAACGTTAGCCATAAAATGCCATCGACCACATCGGCGGTGTCGGCTGCATAGCCATTTTGTGCCACCGCGATGCGGGTAATGGCCTCATCGACACTATTGGCGACCCCGCCTCCGCTGGCCTGAATGGCCTGCAACATCGAATCATCATAGCCGAGCGGGTATGCGCCCAAATGCACCACCCACAATGGTGCGTTTGGAACATTGACCTTAGCGTCTTTGTTTTGTTCATAACCGCTGTCGTCGGTTAGCACCAACACCGCGCCATAGCCTTTGTGCCCGCTGCTTTGGGCGAATGGGGTATAGAGCGCATTAAATTCGTTGATCAGGTCGCTGGGGTTTTGCCCGCCAAAGGTCAACAACATGTCGGGCGTGATGCGGTTGAGCGCCACAATTTCGGGCTTGAGTGGATGTGAGGCTGGCGAAGTCAAATACACATCCGGGCTGGTTTGTAACCCTAGCTTTTGAATGGCGCTGAGCGAGGCCTCAAGCGCTTTTTGCACCCGCGTCATGCTGCGCGAGCGGTCAACCACCACTGCCAATTTAAATTCGGGCGGCAATTTGGGCAGCGCATCTTTATTCACCACACCGGCGGTGACGGTGCTGCCATTGGGCAGATCGATACGTTGGGGGGCCGCGCTGGCGTTGACGATTTTGCGCGGGGCCGTTGGCGGCAGCCACAAATCGGTGGTTAGGGCATTATTGTTGAGGCGGCGTTGCGAATCGGCATCCCAATACACATTGCGTTTTTCGGCCAAACTTGGCAACACCCATGACGGTATATCGGGCGATTGCATCACGCGCCATGTCAGCCACATGTGCATTTCGGGCGCGTCTTCGTGTATCGATTTGCCGCTGCTGGCATCCCAGCGCCAATTGGGTGGCTCGATGGGGAAGACGCGCAGGCGATATTGGCGTGGGCCAATTTGCTCGACCAGCGCTGGGTCGCGGTTTTGGCGCACTTCGTTGCGGTAGAGCGATTGGGCGGCCCCGCGTGGCGAAATGCGATAGGCGAAGCGTTGGTCGCGGGCTGGCCCATTGCCCAACCACACACCCGTCACCACTGCCGATTCTGGCAAACTAAAGTAATACACCACCTCTTGGCGTAGCCCCGTTTTGTTCAAATACACTTCATATAGCTCAAAATCGGCCCACAAGCCTTGATCGTCGATGGTGAGGGTTTGCGATTTTAGCCAAATTTCGCGGTCATCGACTGCTTGCCATGCCTCGTTGGCCCGGGTTCCCGACCAAGTTGATTTCACGGCTTTTACAATCGTTTCACGCTCGGCTTTGTTAATGGGTTGGTCGAAAAATTGTTCATATCGTTCGCTGGCGTTTTTTGTTTCGGCCCTAAAAACGCGGTTTTCCCATGGGCGGTCTGGGTTGTTGGGGCGCTCGGTGATGATGGGCTGATATAAAAATGGATGTACCCACCATTCATAGACGGTTTGCACTTGCAAGGCTTGTTGACGTGGCAGTTTTAACCCCCATTCATATAGATCGCGTATATGGTCAAGCTCGCCAACGGCGCTAAAGTAACGCTGGGGCGCGAGATAAGCATTGAGCAAGCCCGTGCGAATAGTCTCTTGTTGCGCCAATAGGGTGTTGGCATCGGCGAGGGTTGCTGGGGACTTTTGCAGCAGTGCGGCGGCTTTTTGTTGGGGCTGCTCGGTTGTTTGCCCATAAATGAGCGCCATTGCCAAAAGGGCGAGCAAGGGCACGCCCAATTTGACGGCAATGCCGTTGTTGAATTTAGTCGATAAGGCGGTTAAACTGCGGCGCCATTCTTGAAAATAAATACTTGGAACAGCAATGGGGATAGAGAAAAAAATGAGCGCGAGGCTGGTTAGAAGGGTCGCCCAAATAAACCCCATCACGATTGCCGTTGCCAGGATGGATAAGCCGCGCCATTCGCTGGGCGGTTTGGTGATGATTTCCTTGAAGAGGTTAATCAACGTTCCTGCCATCCCTGCGATGATTGGCACAGCATAAAAGGCAAGCCACACGATGACGTAAATTCCCATGCAAACCAAGACGGTCATGCCGAAGGCCCGGCACACTGTAATTATGCGGTTGCGTTGGTCAATGCGCGGGTCTAAAATTTGCCACATCAAGGTTGATACGCCTAATACCGTTGCCAAAATAATGAAATTGGCGCTGGGCGTAATCTCTTGAAATATAAATAAACGCATCAAAAGCAAAATAAAAATGGGCAATTCGACCCCATAACCAAAGGTGAAAACGCGATCTGGGTCGTTTTTTAATGTTTTGATGGCAATCGTCATTGCCACAATCGGCAATATGGTGAGCGCCAGCGCCATTAGCAAAAATGGCAAAGGGATGAGGCTGCTGCGGGCGGCTTGGAACATATCGACCAATACAATCGGCGTGAAGCCGGTGAGCAAGATCGTAAGCAACAGCACATTGGCGATCCAAAATAAAATGTAACCGTAGGGGCGCGGGTTGAGAAGCGCTTTAATGAGTTTTTTCATGGTTATTTTAGGGGGCTTTGGCGATGAACGCCGCTGCCGCTTGTTGCACATTTAAATAAAATGGGCTTAGGTTGGGCGCACGTGCATCGAGCGGTTGATCGAATAAGATGGTGACTAAAACCCAAGGTTGCCTTTGAAGCGAAAATGCCGCCCACAAACGGGTTCCATAGTCATCGGTGCTTTTGTTGGCAGATTGAAACCAGTAAGCCGCCGACAATTGCCCATCTTTTTTGCCGTTGCTGAGCGACAAAATGCGCATGGGTAAGGCTTGGTCTGCACCGTTTGAGGTGATGAGGTGAGTCATACTTGACAAGGTGGACAAGCCATAATTCTCAAAACAACGTTCGGGGTTGTGGTGCGCCCGCCAGGTGTGGCTACCCACGATCAACACCGAGCCGCTAATGACGGCATTGCTGGTGGCTTGGGTGTCGGGTTGATAACGAAAGCGCACCCGTTCAACTTGCTCGGCCCCATCTTGATATAACCAATCGAGTTCGCCGGGGCGCAATTGCAAGGGGGTAATATGAATGGTTGGCCCAAAATTTAGCGTGGGTTGAGCCTGTTGGCTGGTGGTAGCAGCATTGCCATACGCGGTGGGGTTGAAAGGTGGGGCTAAGTGTGATAATAACGCCAAAGTCATCACCCCAAACATAGGCAAAAAGCTATGATTAAGGTTGGTATAACGGGCAGTGACTGAGAGGTTAGGTGAGGTAATTGGCAATAGGCGTAATAAGCCCAAAGCCATGCTACAGGCTGCCACAAACCCAATCACCCCCAACGGTATATGTAATACCTCGGCGGCTTGTGGCCAGCCCACCACTTGCCCAACCAGCACCAAGATGAACACGCGCAAGGCATTGGCGAGCGCTAAGCCTAGCCCAAACAACAGTGCCACCCCCAACCATCGCCATGACAAAGCGCGTTTTTCGACCCACGTTGCCGCAATCAAAAATAACATGCCGGTCCATAGGCTTTTTACCCCGCTACATGGCACATCGATCTGTGAGATGCCGTTTTCAAATACCAAAATGGTTTCGATGCCAATGCTGGTGGCCCCAGCGGCAGCGAGTAGATCACGCACAAATGCGGCGGTGGCGATGCGCATGGGGTAGCCGATAAACACTTGGATAAAATCGCCGAATGGTAGGCAGCCGATAAACAAGAGCGCGGCCCAAATGCCATTGCGCCAGCGCTGTGGCGGCAGCCATAACCCCATTAACCCATAGCTGGCTAGCCCAAATAGTGCTGCGGCGATGGTATTGATGTTGAACCAGTGTTGCAGCAAAATGAACCCTAGCGCCCCGCCAAAGGCAAGTATGAGCGGCGCAGGGTGGGCACGGGGGGCGGGGTTGATGGTGGTTGCGGTGTTATTAGGTTGTTTGCGCCAGCGCCAGCCCACCAAAGCGATGATGCCGAACAAAAGTAATTGGTTGGTGCGAAAATCTTCGCGGGTGAAGATGATGGTGAGGTGCGGGTAGATGGAGCGAAATAGCCATAGCCATGCTGCCGCGATGACAATATTGGCGAGCCAATGCCAGTGCTGACTTAATCGCTTGCGCTTTTTTGTGTTAGTTAAATCAATTGAAAATTCTGACACCCATCATTAGTTTAGGGCAAAGTGCTTAAGATTGCCTGACGATTGGGCGGTGTTTGTGGCACGATGTTTGAAATGCCGTTTTTGCATCACAAGCCGCTATTCGCAGTAAAATCCAATGGCTATGAATTCTGATGCTGTCATTGAACCCATGAATATGTCGATTAAACGCCCGCGCCGCCAGCCTTTGTTGGTAGGTATGGGGCTTATTTTGCTGGCGATTGTGACGTTGTTGGTGATGCCCATTCGTCCAAGCAATGCCGCTGTTGCAAATTATGAACAAGATCACGCTACGTTTGTGTGGGTCAGCATCAGCATTATTGTTTCAACCCTCAGCCTATTTGTTGGGGCCTTTGTGGTCATTTTTAAAATGATACCAACCCGTTGGCGGATCGGACGCGACATATTGGCGTTGGTGTTGGCTTATACGCTGACCGGTTATTGGTATTTATGGTGTTTGGCGATCTCAAATGGGGCCAATGCCTTTATTGCCTTGCCCGAAATTTTGTTTCGTGGTTTTCCAGCCATGCTCAGCCACGCTTTTAAATGGCCGATTGGCTTATTTAGCGGGTTAGGTTAGTTTATTGGAGGAATCTTTATGATTCAACAACTCACCAGCGATTTTTTGCGCAAATATTCACCGTATGATTTATTGACCGAGGCCGAATTGACGCTGGCGGCACAATCGGCTATTTTAGATTTTTACCCGAACGATACGCGCATTTACACCCAAGAAAACTCTAAAACCGAGTATTTATACGTCATTCAAAAAGGGTGTGTGCGTATGACGGTGCAAAATGCCAGTGGCGGCGAGGTGATGATGGATATGCGCAGCGAGGGCGAAACCTTTGGCATTTTAAGTTTGCTTAACCTCGGCAACGCCCTCATGACTGTAACCAGTATTGAAGATACGCTGTGTTACCTTATTCCTAAAAGCACGGTGCAAACGTTGCTAAAAAATCAGCGCTTTAGCGAATATTTTTTGCGCGGTTCTACCCAACGTTATCTCCTTCGCACCTTGCAAGAAATACGCCAACAAAGCCCATTGCAAAATAATTCGGATCGGCTTATTTTTACCACTGCGGTGCGCCATCTTGTTAAACGTCAGCTAATCTGGTGCCCGCCCGATACCCCCATTCGACAAGCCGCCCAGTTAATGGCACAACAAAAGGTTGGCTCGATCATTGTGGCGCAAAATAGCGCCCCGGGCCAACCACAAAATGCCGGCCAAATATTAGGCATTGTCACCAATACCGATTTGCGTAACAAGGTTGTGGCGGTTGGTTATGACGCAACGTGGCCGATCAGCAGCATCATGAGCACGCCCGTTAAAACCATCGATGGCGATCAACTGGCATTTGAGGCCTTGTTACGCATGATCAACTCGTCGATTCACTCATTGCTGGTGGTCGATGGCAATCATGGCAATGATATTTTGGGCATGGTGACACAACATGACCTGATTTTGTTGCAAAGCAATTCGCCTTTAATCGTGTCGAAACAATTGCGGCGCGATGCTAACGTGGTCGATTTAGCCAAAACGCTCAATAACGCCCAACAATTTATCCCACTGATGGTTAAAGAAGGCGTAAACCCGGGCGGTGTGGGGCGGGTGGTGGCTGAGATCAATGACCAAGTATTGGCGCGTTTGCTTAATATCGCCGAAACCGAATTGGGGCCGCCGCCGCTGCCTTATTGCTGGGTGGTGTTGGGCAGCGAAGGCCGCAAAGAACAAACCTTTAAGACCGATCAAGACAATGGCTTAATTTACGCCGACCCCAGTGATGAGGCACAAGCCGATCTCGCCGCCGATTATTTTGCGCGTTTTGCGCGGCGGGTGATTGATGCCTTGGTGCAATGTGGTTTTCCGCTTTGCCCGGGCAATTACATGGCGGTCAACCCACGCTGGTGTCAGCCGTTGAGCAATTGGATGAGTATTTATCATACCTGGATTAACACGCCCGAGCCAACCGATGTGATGAACGCCACCATTTTTTTTGATATGCGTTATGCAGGTGGCGATGCCAGCCTGCTGCAAGCGTTGCTGGCCGATGTTTTACCCCGTGCCCGCCGTTCTGGGCGGTTTATGGGGCATTTGGCGCGGCTGGCGGTGCAAAATACCCCTCCACTCGGCTTTTTTCGCAGCTTTTTGCTTGAATCAAATGGCCCGCACAAAGGCGAATTTGACCTGAAAAAGCGCGGGGTGATGCCTCTGACCGATGCCATACGTTTGTATGCCATTGCAAATGGGATTCAAGCGACCAATACCCTAGAGCGTTTAGATGATCTGCGCAAAGCCGACGTTTTGCCAAATGAACAAATTGACGAGATGAAAGACACGCTCGAATTTTTGGCGTTGTTACGTCTTAAACATCAGGTCGAGCAAAGCACCCGTGGCGAAAAACCGAATAATTTTATTAACCCCAATGAATTAAGTAGCATTGAACGCACCACCTTGCGCGAGGCGTTTCAGGTGATCGCTAACACCCAAGCCGACCTGAGCGACCGTTATCGCGGGTTTATGGGCGCGGCAATCTAGGCGATAAAAATGTTAAAGCGCTTATTTCAACGTCAAAACGCTTCGCCCGATCAGTTGCTTGGGGTAGATCAGGCGCGATATGTGGTGTTTGATACTGAACTGACGGGGCTAGACCGGAAGCAAGACACTATTGTATCAATTGGGGCTATTCGCATGAAAGGCAGGCAAATTTTGTTGGGCGAGACTTTTTACACCTTAGTCAACCCGCAACGTGACCTGACTCACGACAATGTGCGTATTCATCATATTGTGCCCAGCGAATTAGTAAATCAACCGCTGATTGAATCGGCCTTACAGCAGTTTTTGCAATTTGTGGGCGATGATATTCTGGTTGGGCATTTTGTGCATATCGATATTGCCATGCTTGAAAATGCCTTGGGGCGCAAATTGCCGAATCGACAAGTGGACACAGCCCGTTATTATGATTGGCTTGAACGTAATCGT
Source organism: Thermoflexus hugenholtzii JAD2 (assembly GCA_945877855.1). Taxonomy (GTDB): domain Bacteria; phylum Chloroflexota; class Anaerolineae; order J036; family Brachytrichaceae; genus AQU-03. The sequence continues at coordinate 30,348 of CAMDWA010000015.1, forward strand.
CGGCAATTTTTGGGCGCACCCAACAACGGCCCAATTGATACCGTGTTATTTGATATTGCCAATAAGCTTAATATTGTATTGCCCGGGGCGCATAATGCTTTGGTCGATGCCTATCTTACCGCCCAAGTTTGGCAGCGTCTATTAATTGATTTGCCCGACTTTGGCATTGTGCGGATTAAAGATTTGCGGCAATAGCTTGCAAAATTTCACCCAACTTTTTCAAATCGGTTAACATTGCTTGCAATGGATGTTTTGGTCGTGATTTTAAATTACAACACGCGCGAATTGCTGCGTGATTGCCTTTCTTCGTTGCACGATCAGCAAGGCATCAACTTTGTCACCGCCGTCGTCGATAATGCCTCAACGGATAACAGCGTTGGCATGGTGGTCGAGGAGTTCCCAGAAGTCCAAGTTTACCCACTTAAACGTAATAATGGTTTTTCGGCGGGCAACAATGTGGCGATGCGCAAATATGGTTTTCCATATCGTGGTGAAGCCCGTTATGTGTTGTTGCTCAACCCAGATACGGTTGTGCCACCCAATGCATTAACCGATTTGGTGCGTTATGCTGATGCTAATGTGCAAGTTGGGGTGCTTGGCCCAAAACTTATTCTCGAAGATGGCAGCCTCGACAAAGCTTGTCGCCGTAGCTTTCCTACCCCTGAAATATCGTTTTATCATATGAGCGGGCTAGGCAAAATTTTCTCTAAAAGCCCGCGTTTTGCACGCTATAACATGACCTATTTGCCCGAAGATGTTGAAACCGAAGTTGATTCGGTGGTTGGGGCCTGTATGTTGGTGCGTCGTGAAGCCATTCGCCGCGCTGGGTTATTAGATGAGCGCTTTTTTATGTATGGCGAAGATTTAGATTGGTGTTTGCGCGTCAAAGAAAGGGGGTTTCGGGTCATGTATTACCCCGCTGTGACAGTGCATCATATTAAACGGGCGGCCAGCCGCAAAAGCCCCAAGGCTCAATTTGAATTTACCCGCGCTCAATGGTTGTTTTATCAAAAACATTATCGCGCAAAAACCAGTAAATTGATTCACTGGCTCATTGTGGCTGGGTTGTCGATTAAAGGGGGCCGAACCCTTTTGCGAGAGATGTTGGCGTAGGAAGTCAGTAGTCAGATTGAACTCATCTGACTACTGATTACTGATTACTCAGTCATAACCCCAGCGTTGCTGAATGAGATAAAGCGGGCGGCCTTTCACTTCGTCATAAATTCGACCGAGATATTCACCCAAAATACCAAGGCAAACGAGTTGAATACCACCTAAAAACAGCACCGCGACCAAAGTGGTGGCTTGCCCGCGAAATTCGGCAGCCCCTGATAATCGCCCAACAATAACGACCAGTATTGCCAGCAACCCTAAGCCAGCAATGCCAAAACCGGCCCATGTGGCGAGTTGTAACGGCACATAACTAAAACTGGTAATGGCATCGGTTGCAAACTTAACCATTTTGCGCAAGGTGAATTTTGTTTCACCGGCAAATCGTGGATGACGCTTATAAACCACCCCAATTTGCCGAAACCCTACCCAACTGACCATGCCACGCAAAAAGCGATGTTTTTCAGGCAAACGACGAATGGCATCGACTACTTTACGATCCATTAATCTAAAATCACCCGTATCGACTGGTATTTTGACACTGGTGATGCTGTGGATGAGGCGGTAAAAGTAACTTGCGCTGGTTTTTTTAAACCATGTTTCACCGGCGCGTTCACCGCGCACGCCATAAGCCACATCATAGCCTTCGCGCCATTTCTCAATCATTTGCAAAATAACTTCGGGTGGGTCTTGCAGGTCGGCATCGATCAGAATAACAGCATTGCCTTGGGCATGGTCTAGCCCACAGGTTACTGCCACCTGAAACCCAAAATTGCGTGATAAGCTAATACCTTTTACGCGAGGGTCTTGGCGGTTCAACTCGGCCATAATTTCGGCGGATCGGTCGCTGCTGCCATCGTTGACCAATACCAATTCCCACGAATCGGCAGCTTCGCCGGTCTGCGACATCACTTCAGCAATGCGGCGATGTAACTCAGCCAACACCAATTCTTCATTGTGGACAGGTGCGATGATGGTGAAAATAGGCTTATTCATGTTGTTTAATTTTAAGCGGTTAGAAAACCGATCGCTGTTTTTTAAGCTAGTAAAAATATTTTTAAAACGGAGAAAATCGCTTTTTTTACGTTTAACTGGTAATCATATCTGTTTGAACCAATCGCCATAAATTGTGATGTTTATTTGCAGCCGTGTTATTCATCGTCGATATTTTTACTGATTTTGCAATTTTGGCTTAGATTTACGAGTGCAAACATGAAAAAATAGTTGTATTTAATTTTGTTTGCATAGTTATATTATTATCTATATGGCTATATATCATTGAAAAGATGGATAAATTGACTGAAATTTGATTTTCATAATCCAAAAGTTGTATATAGTGCAACCTCTTGAGTGATGTATAAATCAATAATACGTTGTATACTCGCAACGTACAAGCCCTTTGGGACTGTTTGACCAATTTGGTCTATATTGAAAACGAATAAATTAGGAGAACGACATAAGTATGAGTCAATCACCTTCACGGCCTGCCAGTGTACGTGAAAAACACCGCGCTAAGTTAAGTGCAATTCTTCTTGCCGCTGTCTTAGCTGTAAGCGCCTGTAGCACGGCTACGCCCCGCCCAACAACAGCAACGATTAAAGTGCCTGTTACAGCGGGTACGCAACTTAAAGTGGGCGATAAAACCACGATCGAGGGCAATGCGACTGGGAATAATATTACTCGCGTTGAGGTTATGGTAAATGGGCAGCTTTATGCGACCCAAACCACCCAAGATCCAAATCAAGGTGTGGCAGAATTTAAGATGTCACCTTTGCCTTGGTCACCCGCGCAATCTGGCACTAATGTGGTGCAATTACGGGTTTATGATAAGGACAATAAAAAAGTAGCTGAATCTGAACCGGTTATCATTTTGGCTCAAGGGGATGCACCAGCCCCAGTGGCTCAGCCAGTTGCAGCCGCGACTACCGCTGCGGTGGTACAAGCTGCACCTACAACCGCGCCGGCACCCACATCAGCAGCCCCCGCACCCACTACCGCGCCTGCGCCAGCCGCTGCTCCAGCATCGAGCGAAGCCCGTGTTGTGGTTACGAATGAATTTGTCAATGTGCGCTCTGGCCCAGATACTAGCTTTGATTTGTTGGGTAAGCTTGATCAGAACAAGACGGCCAAATTATTGGGTCGTAGCGAAGATGCTAAATGGTGGCAAATTCAATTTGGTGATAGCAAAGGCTGGGTATTTGGTGAATATGTAAAAGCCGAAAATGCTAGCGGCGTTTCAATCGCATCAGCTCCGGCTGCTCCAGCAAAGCCTACATCTGCACCGGCTTTGCCGACATCACCTTCTGTATCACTACAATCATTGCCAACCGCGCCCCCGGTGGCTGTTGCTGCACCAGCCCAACCAGCAGTTGTGGTTGTTACCCCAGCACCAGTTGCCGCAGCGCCATCTGCCCCAGCAGCCGCGCCTAGTGGCGCAGCGGTGGGTAGCCGTGGTATTTTGCGTGTTAATACCACCGTTGTGGCGTTGTATGGTACTGTGATTGCAAGTTGGGATGTGCAAAATGTCAAAGAAGTAAAATTTGACGCGGGTGATGGGCGTGATTATCAACCAGCCGGTGGCTCGATGACGGTGAATGTGGCTGGGATTAGTGGCTCACGAAATTTGCGGTTGCGTGTTGTTGACAATAACAATAATGTGACCGAAGATACCATTCAAGTGCGTGGTGATGCCGCCTATGGCACTAATACGGGTGGTGGCCCCGCAACTGGCAGCGCCGGTATGCTTAAGGTCAATATTCAAGTTGTGCCTGTTAATGGCTCTGTTGTTGCGAGTTGGAATGTGTCGAATATTCGCCGTGCTGATTTTGACAGCGGTGATGGTGGTGGTTATAAGCCTGCTGCCGGTGAAATGACGGTTAAGGTTGATGGCATTAACGGAACCCGCACCTTACGTTTGAAAGTCGAGGGTAATGACGGCTCGGTGCGCGAAGACACCGTAACGGTTCGTTCCGATACTTCATTGGGCACCCAAGCTGCGGCTGCTCCAGCGGCTTCTAGCTCAGACTGCAATGTCAATGACCCCAACTACCGCGATAAGGGTGGCAATGGCCCATACAAATTCTGTGTTGCCAAGGACTTAGGTTGGGCTAATTTGTCAGCCGATTCGGTTCAACGTTTCCCGGCGGGCACAGATAAAGAAATTACGGTTTCTTGGAATGTTTACGGCATCAACGGCATTCGTTTGGCCGCTGACCCGAGCGAACAAATTTCAAATTGTGCGCCCAAAGGTGGCGGCGGTTTTAATGTGCCAATAAATGGCAACGGAACCCATACGTTTAATATCAAGAATCTCGGTCGTGGTCAATATAAACTTGAGTTGTATATTACGCGCCAAGATGGTCAAACTGTTGGCCATAATGAAATCTTTTTGTGCTTGCAATAAGTTTAAGTTGTAAGACAGAAGATTGATTCTGCTGCTTTTAAACATCCCCCAACCAAATTTTGGTTGGGGGATGTTTGTTTTTAAGACAAATTTCAGAGACAATAGGGACACTATGCGGCATTTTCGTTGGCTCGTTTTGCTGTTATTGTTATTCGCTTTTGCGCTGCGCGTATTTGGCATTGATGCGGTGCGGCATGATTTTGACCGTGCTTATGCGCATGGGGCTGGTATTCAAATTGTAGAAAATATAGCAGCCGGACGTTGGCAAGCGTTGCCATTATTAAGTTTGCGCACCAATATTAATTTGCCAAACCCAGCCTTTGCCAGTTATTTATGGGCTGCAATCGCGGTTTTTCCCTCTGCGCGTGACCCTTATGTCATCACTTTTGTGAATATTGCGCTGAATGTATTGGCGTTGGCGATGTTGGCTGATCTTGGTCGTCGATTGTTTGGCAAAAAAGCCGCACTGATGGCCCTTTTGTTAGCTGCCAGTAGCTTATGGTCGGTTTATTTGGCACAAGGGGCTTGGCTACAAGGGTTGCTTGAATTTAGCAGTATTGCAACCTTATGGTTAATTACACGGGCGATTATTAGCCGTAAGCCATATTTTATTTTTGCGGCGTTGTGTGTTGTGGCGTTGCTCATGCAAAGTTATTTAGTGGCATTTGGGCTATTGGCGCAAGTGCTGGTAATTGGTCTGATTATTCGCCATCGATTTTTAACATCACCGGCAATTCGCCGCGCTTATTTAGCGGGGCTGGGTGTTTGCTTGATTGGTATTGCTCTTTATGTTGGGTTGGTTTATAGCGATAACCCCAGATTTTGGGACTTGCGCAGCGGGGTAAATAATGCCAGCAATAACACTTCATCCGTCCCCAATCCCTTCGGTATAAGCAATACATTTGCGGCGCTTTACCACGCCACAGGTGTGATTACAGGGCGTTTTTACGAAGACATGTGGGCCAATTCACCCGACACTGGCTTTGCCCTGCGCGACATGTTAAGTAATACTCGTGCAATTTTTATTGAGTTGTTATTTGGGTTGGGGGTGTTGTTAGCGTTGTGGCGGCGGCGGTTTGGGGATTTGGTTGCGTTGGCATGGTTTGGGTTGCCTGTGATTGGTGTTACTGCGCTGAGTGTGCTATTGCCCAATTTAGCGGTATTTCATCATTACATGATGATTACCGCCCCGGGCGGCTATTTATTGGCGGGGGCGGCAGTTGAAGGTTTGCTCAATTGGTTAAAGCCGACAGGCCAACGTTGGCAGAAAGCGGCAATTGTTACGGTTGTCGTATTCTTGTTATCTATCCCAGTCGCTAATTTTACGGTGCATGTTGGCCTTAATCGGGTGCAGCCCTTCGATGGCAAAGACCTCGAAACACTGACTATTCAACAATTACGGGCAGTGGCGCAAAGTTGGCACAATGGCTGCGATGAAATTGCCAACCCTCAACACCTTAATTGGGTGACAAGCATAGCCGGTAGCAGTCAACATATTCGCGCGGCAAGTTTCACCCGTGTTCAGTTGCCCAATAATGGCAGTGCCGAGTCATGGCACATATTGGCCAATGGCACATCGTGCCTTACTCGTAGCGCACAACCCATCCCCAAGCACATAACCATCAATCAATCCATTGGCAACATTGGCCTTAGCACCTATCGGTATCAATATAGCCAACTTTTGCACACAAACAACCCCGATTGTGACAACACGCCACTGGCGATTAATCTTGGCTGGAGCCAATTACAACTGTGTAGCCCAACCCAAGCAAATGCGGGACAAGTGATTAATGTGCGATTTGTGTGGGAGATCGGCGGGTTGCCGCCGCCCCATACGGGTTATCAAAAATGGCGTTACGAGCCATTCATAAAATTAATCAACCCACAAGGCCAAGTGGTGCTGAGTGCCGAAGGGGCTGGCGTATTGGGCGCCGCTTGGCGCGCGGGTGATCGAATTGTGAGTGAGGTTAATGTTGATTTGCCTGCCAATTTGCCCGCAGGCGTGTATCGGCTTGAGCTAAGTTTGTTTGATCGCGGCCAAGGCCGCAATGCGTGGTGGCTAAAACCCGATCAGATCAATGGGCCGCCAATTAACGCACTTAGCCGCGATTTATTGGTAAAGTAAGCTATAGCTTGCTATACTTCGCATTATGAAATCGAGACGCTTTGCTGCATTTGCCTGGTTTGTCGTTGTTTTTAATATTTTGGTGATTTTGTGGGGGGCCTATGTGCGGGCCAGTGGTTCGGGTGATGGCTGTGGTGACAATTGGCCGTTATGCCATCAACAAGTGATTCCGCAAACAGGGCGGCAAGCGACTGCGGTTGAATTTTTTCACCGTGTTACCAGCGGCATGGCGTTAATATTTGTGATTGTGCAACTGGTGGGGTCGTGGCGAATTTACCCGAAAGGGCATATTGTGCGTAGCGGGGCACGTGGGTCGTTTATTTTTATCATTATTGAATCATTGGTGGGGGCAGGGTTGGTGCTGTTTCGACTGGTCGGCACCGATCAATCGGTGTATCGGGTCTTTGCGATTGTGGCCCATCAAACTAACACCTTGTTGTTGCTCGGCACCTTGGTTTTAACCGCATGGTGGGCATCGGGTGGGGCGGCAATTCGATGGCGCAAACAGGGCAATGTGCTTGGCTTGGCCCTGATGATGTTGATTGGCATGGGCTTGCTTGGGGTTTCGGGTGCAATTACAGCCTTGGCCGATACCTTGTTTCCATCGCGCACGCTGTTAGAGGGTTTGCTTGAAGACCTCAACGATACGGCCCATATTACGGTGCAAATGCGATGGATACACCCAGTAGTGGCGATTGTATTTTGGGCCTTTGTGTCATGGGCCGCCCGCCAACTGGCAAAAATGCGCAATGACGCGGCAACAGATCAATTGGCGACCTTATTACCATTGGTTATGTTTTTGCAGCTTGGTTTGGGTGCGCTGAATTTGGCTTTGCTCACCCCAATTTGGTTGCAAATTGTGCATTTGCTTGTGGCCGATACCGTGTGGGTGTTGATGGTGCTATTGGTCGCCAGTGCTTTGCGCGAAACAAAATGAGTGAATGGGTGAATGCGTGAATGAGCGATTAATAAATCACTCATTCACTCATTCATCTATTCAACTATCTATGTCTCAACCCAAACGCCGTATCATTCGTGCCAGCGAAATTGGGCAATATGCTTATTGTGCCCGTGCATGGTGGTTGGGCAGTGTGATGGGCGTGCGTCCAAGCAATATTCAAGATCTTGAACGCGGCACAGCCGCCCATGAGCAACACGGTCAACGGCTTGCACTTGCTGGCATAGCGCGTTGGGTTGCGATTGGGCTGTTGGTGTTGGCTGTATTTGTTTTTTTGCTGAATGGTTAGTGTGATGTAATATATATGCTACACTCTTAACATGACCACGCGCACCTTCGGATCACCCATTAAACGCAATGAAGACCCGCGCCTGCTCACGGGGCGGGCATTATTTGTTGATGATGTGGAATTGCATGATATGGCCTATGCCGCCTTTTTGCGCAGCCCCCATGCCCATGCTTGCATCTTATCCATTGACACCAGTGCAGCGTTACAACGCGAAGGCGTGATCGCGGTTTATACCGCTCAAGATTTGGGTGATTATTGGCAGCCCGGCCCTTTGTTGGTGCCGCCACCGCCAGTGGCAGGCAGCCTATTTAACCAGCGCACCCAAGTGCCTTTGGCAAAAGACAAAGTGCGGCATGTTGGCGAACCCATCGCTCTTGTTATCGCCCAAACCCGTTATATTGCTGAAGACGCTCTGACCGATATTGTGGTGGATTATGATATTTTGCCAGCTGTGATGGATATACGGTCGGTTGATGGTGTCGCGCTGAGTGTAGAAAGCCGTGCAAATCAACCCATTACCCCAGCAACGGTTTTGGTGCATGATGATCTGGGCAGTAATGTGGCGGCGCGGGTGCATCAAACCAAAGGCGATTATGCCGTAGCACGGGCGCAGGCTGATGTTGTCATTCGCCGTCAGTTTTATTATGATCATGGCACGGCTGCACCGATGGAGACCCGCGGGGTAGTGGCGCAATGGGATGCACGTGCCGAAAAATTGACGATTTGGGACACGACGCAAGCGCCGGTAGTCATTCGTAATGGTCTTGCGGCCATGTTGGGGCTGAATGAACGCCAAGTGCGCGTGGTCGCGCCCTTTATCGGCGGCGGTTTTGGCCCAAAAATCATGATGTTTTATCCCGAAGAAGTCGTCATTCCGTGGGCAGCTATTCAACTAAACCGCCCGATTAAATGGATTGAAGATCGTAATGAAAATTTTGTGGCGATGACGCAAGAACGGGCGCAAACGCATGATGCCGAAATGGCTTTGAGTAAAGACGGCAAAATTTTGGGTGTTTGGGATCGGTTTATACACGATACTGGCGCGTATGACCCATATGGTTTAACCGTGCCACTGAACAGCCAATGCACACTACTGAGTATTTATCATGTGCCGAATTACGACAGCGAATTTACTGCCGTTTTTACCAATAAACCCATTGTCACGCCTTATCGTGGGGCGGGGCGGCAGCACGGCATTTTTGTGACGGAGCGTCTGCTTGACCTCGCGGCACGTGAGTTGGGGCTTGATCGTGCCGAGATTCGCCGCCGTAATTTCATCCCGCCCGATGCTTTTCCCTATAACAACGAAATTATTTACCAAGATTTTGCCCCACTTGAATATGACAGCGGCAACTATGGCCCCATTCTCGATAAAGCACTGGCGATGATCGATTATGAGCGTTTTATTCGTGACGAGCAACCGCGTTTGCGGGCGCAGGGCAAACGTGTTGGTTTGGGCTTGGTGTGCTATGTCGAGGGCACTGGCATTGGACCATATGAAGGGGCGCGGGTGCAGGTGCAAAGCAGTGGGCGGGTCAATGTGGCAACCGGCGTTGGTACGCAGGGGCAAGGCCATTTCACCAGCTTTGCCCAAATTGTGGCCGACCAGGTGGGGGTAGATGTCAAAAATATTGACATTGTTACCGGTGACACCGATCAGTTTTATTGGGGTGCTGGCACATTTGCCAGCCGTGGGGCAGTGGTGGCGGGCAATGCCATTAACGAAGCCGCAAAAGACGTGCGCCGCAAAATTTTGCGTAATGCCGCCGCTCATTTTGAATGTGCCGAAGAAGACCTTGAGGTTGATAACGGCGTGGTTAGCGTGAAAGGCGTGCCGGGTCGTAGTATTAAGCTTGGGCAATTGGCGCAAATGGCAAACCCGATGCGCGGGGCGGTGAAGCCGGGCACCGAGCCGGGATTAGAGGCCACCAATTATTTTGGCCCGCCGCGTGGCGCGACTGCCAGTGGGGTTCATGCCATGATTGTCGAGGTTGACCCCGAAACGATGATGATCGAGGTCAAAAAATATGTGGTGGTGCATGATTGTGGTGAAGTCATCAACCCATTGATTTTAGAGGGGCAAATTCATGGTGGGGTGGCGCAGGGTATTGGCAATGCTTTTTATGAAGAGCTAAAGTTTGATGAGAGTGGGCAGTTGCTCAATGGCTCGTTGATGGATTATTTGCTGCCGACCTCGCTCGATGTGCCGCGTATGGATTTGGCGCACACAGTCACGCCATCGCCACTGAATCCGCTTGGCATCAAGGGCGCAGGCGAGGCTGGGGCGATTCCGGTCGGGCCGTTATTTGCCCAAGCCATCGAAGATGCGCTGAATATGCCCGGGCTGGAATTGCTTGAAGTGCCGCTCAGCCCGTTGAAGTTGTGGGAATGGGTTTGTGCTCGATAAGTTGGTTTGTTGAATAGTTGATTCGTTGATCCCCAACTCGTGACTCGTGAGTCATGAATTAAATCAACAAATCAACGAATCAACCATTCAACTATTCAAACATCTACGTAGATATTTACCTAAAAAGATATTTTTCCGTTTTTTATGATGACACCCAATATTCGCGATTTTCCGCTAAAACAGTTTTTTAACGAAAAAACCTCACAATTGGCAAAATTTGGCCTTAGCCCATCTTATTGTGACCCAATGCCAATGGCTGAGTTGTTGGCACTCGAACCCGACACGCTTGCGAGATTCACGCAATTAAGCACAGCCTACACCAAAATGAATGGTGGCGAGGAATTGCGCCAACAAATTACGTCTGTATATCGCAGCATTGCGCCGCATCAAATTATCACCACCAGCGGCAGTGATGATGCCATTGTGGCTTTATTTAGCGCATTGGTCAACCCGGGTGATAAAGTGGTGGTGCATGTGCCAACCTACGAATCGCTGTCATCGATTGCCGAATGGCGCGGCGCGACCTTGCTTCATTGGAATGCCTGCGAAGCCGAGGCGTGGCAACCCTCGTTAGATGAATTGGCCCAATTATTAAAACAACGCCCGCGATTGGTCGTGGTTAATTTCCCGCATAACCCGACTGGTTTTATGCCAAATGCCCAATATGCGCAAAAACTGATCGATATGATCGACGAAGCTGGTGCTATTTTGGTGGCCGATGAGGTGTATCGCGGGTTGGCCGTCACCACACCGGTGGCCAATTTGCTGCCGTCATTTGCCGATCTTTCGCCCAATGTCATCGCTTTTAACACCATGTCGAAGGCGTGGGGGTTGCCCGGCCTGCGCGTAGGCTGGATTGCCTCGAAAAATGAGGCCGCGATGAAGCTAATCAGCCACATGCGTTTGCATTTTAATGGCTATCTTGGCACGCCAAATGAGTTTTTGACCAGCTTGGCACTGCGCCACACCGATGCAATTTTTGCTCGTAACGCCACCATTGCCCGCACCCAATTGGCACAATTGCACGATTTTATGGCAAAACATTGCAAAATGTTAGCGTGGCATGCCCCTGCCGATGGTGTGGTGGCTTTTCCTCGTTGGCTTGGCGATATCGATACCGATGCGCTTAGCCGCGAGGTATTGGCCCAAACCGGTGTGCTGATTGCGCCTAGCTCAAAATTTGCTTGGGGCCAGCGTCACCTGCGTATTGGCTATGGGGTGCATACTTTTCCACAGGCTTTAGCCCTATTTGACCATTATTTAACCCATCTTTATCACTCATGAGCATTTCACTTGTCGACCTACGAAACTTCGTAAATTCGGAATTAATCCCCCTTGAACCCACTTTTTTGCAACAAGGTTTTGGGGCAATTTTGCCAAAATTGCGTGAATTACGCGAAAATGTGCGCCAACGTGGTTGGTGGTTGCCGCCATTGTCACGGTCACATGGCGGATTAGGCATGCCTTTAACCGAATTTGCCGCTATTAGCGAAGAATTGGGACGCACGCCAACTGGACACTATGTGTTTAATTGCCAAGCGCCCGATGTCGGTAATATGGAGTTGTTGCACATGCACGGCAGCGCCGATCAGCAAGCTCGCTGGCTGATGCCGTTGGCTTTTGGCGATATTCGCAGTTGTTTTGCCATGACCGAGCCTGAACATGCGGGCAGTAACCCGGTTTGGATGGACACCCACGCCGTTAAAGACGGCGATGACTATGTGATTCATGGGCATAAATGGTTTACTTCGTCTGCCGATGGCGCGGCGTTTACCATTGTGATGGCTGTTACCAACCCTGATGCTGCCCCCCATTTACGGGCCAGCCAAATTATTGTGCCGCTCGATACCCCCGGGTTTAAATTGGTGCGCAATGTTAAGATCATGGGTGAGGCTGGCGAAGATTGGTCGAGCCATGCCGAAGTGCTTTTTGAGCATTGCCGTGTGCCGCAAAGTAACCGTATTGGGGGCGAAGGGGCTGGTTTTGCACTGGCCCAAGACCGACTTGGCCCCGGGCGCATCCATCATTGTATGCGTTGGATTGGCATTTGTGAGCGGGCGTTAGAGTTAATGTGCCGCCATGCTGCCACCCGTGAATTATCGCCGGGGGTGATGTTGGGGTCGCGCCAAGTGGTGCAACATTGGATCGCCGAAAGCCGTGCCGATATTAACGCAGCGCGTTTGATGGTGATGGATGCCGCGCATAAAATTGAAAGCAAGGGCGCACACGCCGCCCGTGTTGAGGTTTCGACCATCAAATATTTTGTGGCAGGTGTTTTACACCGCACACTCGATCACGCCATTCAGACCCATGGGGCGCTGGGTATTACCGACGATATTCCCCTCTCGTGGTGGTATCGGCATGAACGCGGCGCACGTATTTATGACGGGGCCGATGAAGTGCATAAAAATGTGGTGGCGCGGCAAGAATTGAAGAAATATGGGGTAAATTTCCGTGATTGATCAACCCACCCAAATTCGTGCTGGTGAAGAATTAAACCACGAGGCGCTCGAAGCCTATTTGCGGGCGCATGTGCCGAGTGTAACGGCATCCGACTCGCTGCAAATTCAGCAATTTCCAAGCGGCTTTTCAAACCTAACCTATTTTTTGCAGTTTGGCGAGGCCGAATTTGTGTTGCGCCGCCCGCCCTTTGGGGCCAATGTAAAAGGTGGGCACGATATGCATCGTGAATATCGCATTTTGTATGGTTTGAGCAAATCTTACCCCAAAGCGCCCAAACCATTGGTGTATTGTGAAGATGTGGCTGTGCTTGGCGCGCCATTTTATGTGATGGAACGGGTGCAAGGCTTGATTGTGCGCTCGCGCTTACCCAAAGGCTTTAGCCTGACGGCAGATCAATTTCAGCAAATGAGCATGGCGTTGGTTGATACGTTGGTTGAGTTGCATCAAGTTGATTATGCAGCGGCGGCTTTGGCTGACCTCGGCAACCCAGTGGGGTATGTTGGCAGGCAGGTGAATGGCTGGATTAAGCGTTATCAAGCCGCCCAAACCGATGAAATTGGTGAGATGGAGGCAATTGCGGCCTGGCTAACGGCCAACATGCCGCCAGAATCGGGGCAAGCACTCATTCACAACGACTATAAATATGACAATGTGGTGCTAAACCCAGCCAATGTCGCCCAAATTGTGGCGGTATTAGATTGGGAAATGGCGACGATTGGTGACCCGTTGATGGATTTGGGCACGACATTGGGTTATTGGGCCAATGCCGATGACCCAGTTGAATTGCGTCAATTTAGCCTAACGCATTTGCCGGGCAATCTGTCGCGCCAAGCCGTTGCCGAGCGTTATGCCGAGCGCAGCGGGCGTGCGCTCACCAATTTGGTGTTTTATTATGCGTTTGGGCTGTTTAAAATTGGCGTGATTTTGCAGCAAATTTATGCTCGGTATCGCAAAGGTTTGACGCAAGATGCACGTTTTGCCTCGCTTATTTACCTAGAAAAGGCAATGGCACGCATGGGTGTGCGTGCCATTGAGTTAGGGCGAATTGACCAATTGGGCGCGTAAGCCTATTGCCAAAATGGGATTGAGCGATAAAACAGCCATGCTGTTACGCACAGTCCCATCACGATTACAAATGTGCGTAAGGCGCTTTGACTGATGCGCTTTGATAGACGCGCTGCCACATAGCCGCCAATTAATGCGCCGATACCCATCAAAATTGCCATTGGAATGATGACTTTGCCGTCGGCCAAAAAATAAAAGGTGGCTAATAAGTTGATAAACACCACGAGCGGGTTTTTGAGGGCATTCATTTTGTGAATGTCGCGCAGCCCCATCAAGCCAAAGGATGATAATGACAAAATGCCCATGCCTGCGCCAAAATAGCCGCCATAAAGCGCAATAAAAAATTGAAAACACACCCCCCAAACATAGGCGAGTGGTGATAAAACCGGTTCACCATTGACGATTGGAATGGCTTTGCCTTGGCGCACCACCCGCATAATTTGATCTTTGAATGCAAACAAAAATAGGGCAAATAGCACCAAAAAGGGCACAAGTCGTCTGAAAATGGACTCGGAAGTATTGACTAAAAGCACTGCTCCGGCTAACGCCCCTAGCACCGTGGGAACCAGCAAAATAACGAATAAACGCTTGTTGGCACTTAACTCTTTGCGATAGGCATAGGCACTGCTCAGCGACCCCGGCCATAATGCCGCAGCGTTGGTCGCGTTGGCGTTTACCATTGGGAATGAAAACGATAAGGCTGAGAAAGAGAAGATCGTGCCGCCGCCCGCTACCGCATTAACACCACCCGCAATAAATGCAGCCACAAATAAAAAGATGAGGTTGAGAATATCCATGTATTTAGTCATCATACCTGATTTATAGGGTGTCTATCGTGTGTCAACTTTGCAACATAGATGTATTCAATGCAAACACTTCGTGTAATCTGCGTATGACAGTAATGATTTCCCATTGCCAACATTGCATTAAGAAAATACAATAATAACAAGTTTATCGTTATTCACTTTCGTTAATGATTCACATAAAGTTAAGTTGATCAAAGGAGATTCATCATGAAGATTAAAATTCTTGCCCCATTATTTGCTTTTTTTGCCGCATTTGTCGTTGCCTTTCTCATGCCAGATAGCGCCTCGGCTGCCACTGCCCCGGGCGGAAAAGTAAATTATTCAAGTTATACGGTCAATTACCCAGCCATTAATAATTATTATTACCAAGATGTTAATCATGTGGTGGATGTTAATAACTATTATTATGTTAAGCACAATTATTATGTGCGCGATAACAAGTATGTGACGCATGATTTGGGCTATGAAAAGCAATATATTGCTTATTCAGATACCTATCAGGTTATTCCAAATCAAAATGGCACGGTGAAGGTGAATAAAGTGGCGCAATCTCCTTATGTGTATAGCACTTCGCGCTCAAATGGCACGGTATATGTGTCTGATCGCGCTGGCAGCAACAATTATGCTTACAATGCTAGCAGCCCCGCTTATGCGCCAGCTGCTCCAGCAAATTATGCGGCTCCAGTGACAACATCGCCTTACATGGCCCTCGATTATTCAACTGGGCGTTATGCGCAAGATGTAAGTGGGCAAACCTATTATTTAAGCAGTGTTGCTCCGGGCATGGATATTCCGCATATTCGGTTAGATCGATAAGCAAAACATCAATTTAATTTCAAAACTGGAATGGCGCTGCCCATTCCAGTTTTTTGTTTTTCTCTTATTACAGACGTAAAGCCGAACTCACAATCACATCATATTTGTGAGTTCGGCGAATATTTTTTTCAACTTCCACAACTTATTGAGAGGATACAGTAAATTTAATAAAACCGTTTTATTGTAGGAGGTGCGTAGTTTTTGATTAATACTGTTAATTTCACGGATATTTTTATTT